>JACCSV010000094.1 GCA_013812805.1 Sphingomonas sp.
ATCCGTTCCGGCGGAAGCTCGAAATCGAACAGGTCGACGCGCATGTCAGGCCTTTAGCGGCCCGGCGCTAACCTCCAAGGGTCGCGCGAACGATCTTGGTCGGCTCGGGCGGCGGCGAGCCGGGCGCGATCTTGTCGACCGCGTCCATGCCGGCGATGACTCGGCCGTAGACGGTATATTTGCCGTTCAGCAAAGCGTTGGGCACGAACATGATGTAGAATTGGCTGTTGGCGCTGTCTTCGCCCTCCGCCCGCGCCGCGGCCACGGTTCCGCGAAGGTGCGGAAGCGCATTAAACTCGGCTTTCACATCGGGAAGCGGCGAGCCGCCTTCGCCGGTGCCGGTGGGATCGCCGCCCTGCGCCATGAACTCGGGCACGACGCGGTGGAAGGTGAGGCCGTCGTAAAAGCCCTGGCGGACCAGGGTCTGGACGCGTTGGACGTGCAGCGGGGCCGCGTCGGGGCGAAGCTGGATGACGATGGTGCCGCCGTTCGACAGCTGCAGAGACAGCCGGTTGGCCGGATCCGCCGCGATCGCCGCCGGTGGATTGATGCCCAGCGCCGGCGTCGGCGCCGGCTGTGCTGCAATCAGCGCAAAGGCGGCAAACGGCAACGCGAACACGGCTTTGAACATCGATTACTCCTTACGCGCCGCGCTGAAGGTGGCGCGCGATGTCCGCAGCAACGGACGGTGTGACGAATTTGTCGATCGCTCCGCCATAGCGTGCAATCTCCTTAACCAGCCGTGACGCGATCGGCTGAAGCGACACGTCGGCCATCAGGAAAACGGTTTCGATGCGGTTGTTCAGCTGCTGGTTCATCCCCGCCATCTGGAATTCATATTCGAAGTCGCCGACCGCCCTCAATCCGCGCAGGATCATCGTCGCATCCTGCGAGACGGCGAAGTCCATCAGCAGCGAATCGAACTCAACCACTTCGACGTTGGCCGGCAGCGAGGCGACTTCGCGGCGAACCATTTCCATCCGCTCGGCGACCGTGAACATCGGCTGTTTCGATGGGTTGGTGGTGACCCCAATCACCAATTTGTCGACCAGCCGCGACCCGCGGCGGATGATGTCGAGGTGCCCGAGCGTCAGGGGGTCGAACGTGCCCGGATAAACGCCGATCCGCTGGCTCATTTTATCGGTCCCTTTCAATTGCGAAACGCGCGATCGCGCGCAGCAAGTCGGCTTCGTCGCCGTGGCTGCCGAGATGGTCGATCGCCTGCTCGACCAGCAGCCGCGCCTGTTGCCGGGCGCGGTCGGGGCCGAGCAGCGAGACGAAGGTCGCCTTGCCGGCGCTCGCGTCCTTGCCGGTGCGCTTGCCGGCCGCGGCTTCGTTGCCGCTGTGGTCGATCAGATCGTCGGTGATCTGGAAGGCGAGCCCGACATTGCGGGCAAAGCCGCGATAGGGGGTGCGCTCCTCGCGGGCGAGCCGGACCATGATGCACGCCGCCTCGACCGCATATTCGATCAGCGCGCCGGTCTTCAGCTGCTGCAGCCGGGTGACTGCGGGCAAGTCCAGCGCCTGGCGCTCGGCCAGCAGGTCCATCATCTGCCCGCCCGCCATCCCGTTCGGGCCAGAGGCTTGCGACAGCTCCAGCACCAGGTCGCAACGCACCACCGGATCGCTGTCGGTCGCTTCGTGGGCGAGGATTTCGAAGGCGAGTGCGTGCAAACTGTCGCCGGCGAGCACCGCGGTCGCTTCGCCGAACGCCTTGTGGACGGTGGGCTTGCCGCGGCGCAGGTCATCGTCGTCCATCGACGGCAGATCGTCGTGGATCAGCGAGTAAACGTGGATCGCCTCGATCGCCGCGGCGACCCGAAGCGCTCGCTCCTCGTCGATCGCGAACAGTCGGGCGGCGGCGATGGTGAGCAGCGGGCGAAGCCGCTTGCCGCCACCGATCGCGGCGTGGCGCATCGCCTCGAACAGGCGCTCGCGGCTGTCGGGCGGCGACACCAGCAGCCGCGCGAAGAAGTCGTCGACCTGCCTCGAAACACGGTCGGCCTCGGTCTCGAGGTCGAGCCCGCTGTCGACGAGCTCAACCGGCATCGAACGGGGTCACCCCCGACGGTTTGCCGTCAGCGCCGAACGCGATCTGCTCGATCCGCGCCTGCGCCGCCTTGAGCCGCGATTCGCAGTGACGTTTGAGCTTGTCGCCTTCCTGGTAGAGCTCGATCGACTGGTCGAGCGGCGCTTCGCCAGCCTCGAGCGTGCGGACGATCTCCTCCAGCCGCTTTAGCGCAGCTTCGAAGCTAAGCTCGGCTGGGTCCTGCTGTTCCATGGCTTGAAGGAATGACCCTCTAGCGCCGGCGAATCAAGCGCGGTTCAGCGCTTGAAGGGGTCGCGGATGCCGGGGAAGATTTCGTCAGATGCGGCAACGGCCGGCTCCTCGCCCGCTTCCGCCGCCGCAAGCGCGGCTTCGGCGTCACGGGCATGCTGCTCACGCTCGGCGCGAAGCTCGACGATCAGCGCCTCGCGGTCGCTGTCGAAACGGGTGTCGGTGCGGGCCGGCGTTCCCGCGGCCTTTTGCGCCTTGGCCACCGCCGCGTCGAGCTCGCGCTGGGTTGTGAGGCCCAGCGTCACCGGATCCTTGGGCGTGATGTTCGCCATGTTCCAGTGAGCGCGGTCGCGGATCGCCGCGATGGTCGTGCGGGTGGTGCCGATCAGCTTGCCGATCTGCCCGTCGCTAAGCTCCGGGTGGTTGCGGATCAGCCAGGCGATGCCATCGGGCTTTTCCTGGCGCTTGGACACCGGAGTGTAGCGCGGCCCGCGGGTGCGGCGCACCGGGTCCGGCGCTTTGTGCATCTGCAGCCGGTAATCCGGGTCGGCCTGCCCTTTCTCGATTTCCTCATGGGTCAGCTCGTTCGCACGGATCGGGTCGCGGCCAGTCAGCTTGGTCGCCGCCGTATCGTCGGCGATCGCCTGCACTTCGAGGATATGGAGGCCGCAGAATTCGGCGACCTGCTGAAAGGAGAGCGAGCTGTTCTCGACCAGCCAGGAGGCGGTCGCATGCGGCATGAGGGGCTGGGCCACGGTCAAATACTCCGTCACAAATGAATGAGGCCGCCCCTCGCGGGGCGGCCGTTGGCTTTGCCTAGACCTCGCGAGGCCGTGCGGCAAGGGCGAGCTATCTTATCAACTTACCTCGAGCACTAGTTTGCCGACATGGTCTCCGGCCTCCATGCGGGCGTGGGCCTCGGCGGCGCGGTCCAGCGGAAATTTCGAGTCGACCACCGGCCGCAGCTGTCCGCCCTCGACAAGGGGCCAGACGGTGGCCGCGATCTCGTCGCGAAGCATGGTCTTGAAGCGCAGCTCCCGCGGCCGCAACGTCGATCCGGTCAGCGTCAGCCGCCGCCGCATCACCTCGGAAATGGCGAGATCCGCCCTGGCCCCGCGCTGGAAGGCGATCGACACATGCCGGCCTTCGTCGGCGAGGCAGGTGAGGTTGCGCGGGACGTAGTCGCCGCCGACCATGTCGAGCACGACACGCACACCCTTTCCGCCGGTCAGCCGCTTCACTTCCTCGACGAAGTCCTGGGTGCGATAATTGATCGCGGCGGTGGCACCGATCTCGACCGCGCGCTCGGCCTTGGCGTCGCTCCCGCACGTGACGATCACCCGCATGCCGAACAGCTTGCCGAGCGCGATCGCCATCGTGCCGATGCCGCTGGTGCCGCCGTGGACCAGCACCGTGTCGCCATCGGCGGCGCAGCCGCGCCCGAACAGGTTGGTCCAGACGGTGAAAAGCGTTTCCGGAATCGCCGCTGCTTCGACCAGCGAAAGAACTTCGGGAATTCGCAGGCAGGTGCCCGCCGGGGCCACGCAATATTCGGCATAGCCGCCGCCCGCGACCAGCGCGCAGACCCTGGCGCCGAGCAGCTGCTCCGCGCCCTCCCCGGCTTCGACCACCTCGCCCGCGACCTCCAGTCCGAGGATGTCGGGGGCTCCGGGCGGCGGCGGATAAAGCCCGCGCCGCTGCAGGATGTCGGGCCGGTTGACGCCCGCGGCCGCGACCTTGATCAGCACCTCGCCAGCACTCGGCCGCGGCACCGGCCGCTCGATCAGCGCCAGCTCCTCGGCGCCGTCCGGCTGCGGCGCAACGATCGCTTTCATGGCGGCCGGGATGGCGCTGGTCATGACGCCGCGGCTTATTGACTTGCGGGCCGCACGGGTCAACGATTCCGCCATGGATCTGGAAGAGCTCTTCCCGAGCAAACCCGAAGACCCGCTGGCCCAGCTGGCCAAGCAGGACCTAGACCCCATTTCGATCGACGAGCTCCACGCCCGGATCGAGGCGCTGAAGGCGGAAATCGCCCGCGTCGAAGCCCATATCGCGAAGGTCAGCGCCCACCGCTCAGCCGCCGAGGAGCTGTTCAAGCGGAGCTGATCGTCCAGGATGGTCCGTTCAGCATCGGAACAGCTCGTTGAAGCGATAAGTTGGGGATAAGCGGTGTCGCGCCCCTTGATTGGGACCTGCACGCATATGACATTCTTCTTATGCTCGGGCAGCTACCGGAGCGGGTGGGAGCCTCAATTGAATGCCTAGTTTTACTCGCGAACTCGAACAGACCCTGCACAACGGACTGGCCGAAGCCAGCCGCCGGCGGCACGAATATGCGACCCTCGAGCATTTGCTGATCGCATTGGTCGACGACGAGCATGCGTCGAAGGTGATGGGCGCGTGCGGGGTCAACCGCGACGAGCTTCGCGCCAGCGTCAAGCATTACCTCGACAA
>JACCSV010000143.1 GCA_013812805.1 Sphingomonas sp.
TTCATGCATTCGATCTGCTCGTCGCGGACCGATATGCCGCCGATGGCGTCATGACGCCACTCAAGCGCCTGACGAAAGCAGATGGAACTGACGCGTGACCGATCTGATCGGACGAAAAGCGGCAGAAACAGCGGGTTAGAGCGCTTCGCGAGAACGCGCCAAGGACGATGATGACCGTGACTCCACTCTTTGAGCTCGATGACGAGCAAAAGGCGTTGCAGGAAACGATTCGCGAATTTGCCGAGAGCGAGATCGCGCCACACGCCGCCGAATGGGATGAACATCACACCTTTCCCATCGATGTGATTCGCAAACTCGGCGAGCTCGGCGCCATGGGCGTCGTCTTTCCCGAGGAGTACGGCGGACTCGGCGCGGGCGCGATCGCCCAGGCTGTCGTGATCGAAGAGCTGGCGCGGATCGACTCATCGGTCGCGATCACCGTCGGCGCAAGTGTTTCGCTCGGCGGCGAACCGCTGCTCCTGTTTGGCACGGAAGAGCAAAAGCAACGTTTCCTGGTGCCCCTGGCCCAAGGCATGACCCTGGGCGCCTTCGCCAGCACCGAGCCGGGCGGCGGCTCCGACATCCAGGCGGCGACGACGACCGCGCGGCGCGATAACGGCGCGTGGGTGATTAACGGGACAAAGGCGTTCATCACCAACGCCGGGACCGAGTTGAGCGCCTTCTGCATCGCCACGGCGCGGACCCAGCTTGATAACGGCACCAAACTCAGCGCGTTCATCATCCCCAACGGGACCCCCGGCTACGAGCCGCAGAAACCCTACCGCAAGCTGGGTTGGCACGCCTCGGACACGCGCGAGCTCGTGTTCCACGACTGCCGGGTGCCGGGGGATGCGGTGCTCGGCGACCTCGGCAAGGGCGCGCGGGTTTTCTTGACGCCGCTCGATGGAGGCCGGGTGGGGGTGGCGGCGATGTCGGTCGGGCTGGCCCAGGGCGCGCTGGAGCAGGCCATGGCCTACGCCAAGGAGCGCGTCGCCTTCGGTGCGCCGATCGCGCGGCAGCAGGCGATCAGCTTCAAGCTGGCCGAGCTGAAGACGCGGATCGAGGCGGCGCGGCTGCTCACCTACCGGGCGGCGGCGCTGAAGGAGGCCGGGCAGCCGTTCACGGAAGCGGCGGCGGCGGCGAAGTTGTTCGCCTCGGAGGTGGCCGTCCGCGCCGCCGAGGAGAACCTTCAAATACACGGCGGCTTTGGCTATATCGAGGAGTCGGCGGTCCCCCGCTTCTACCGCGACGCCAAGATCCTGACCATCGGCGAAGGCACGAGCGAGATCCTCAAGCACGTCATCGCCCGCAAGATGGGGTTGTCGGAGTAGCCAGCCAGCCGACATCCTCGCATCGAGCGCTGAACATCGAACACCGAGCTCCCAACTCCGCTCGGAACTGGCTTAACTGGCTTATTCGGCGTCCGGCGTGTGTTCGGTGCGATAGGTGAACATGCGCGTCGCGTCGATGCGGGCATAGGGCGCCCCGGCGCCCCAATCATCCCAGGCGTTTCCATACACCTGCCGGCAGTAGTCGCGGAACGCGGCGTTGACCGGGTCGGAGACGTCGATCAGCGTCGCCATGCCGTGGAGGACGATGGCGAGCGACTCGCCCCGCGTGTGGGCGGCGCTGACCTGCGGCCGCTCCCGCAGGTGGATGAAGCGCACGGATGTCGGCGAGGAACCGAACCAGAACCGGCCGCGATAGAACAGCCCGTCGACCGGAGCGACGCGCGGTGCGCAGTCACGAGTAACGGTAGCGAGGCTGAGCACCTGGACACCCGGCAAGAGGTCAATGAGTTCGGCTGCCGGGATTCGCCGGTCGGGGGTAAAGATGCTTCGCAGATGCTGACCGGCCCGCTCGTGACTGCGGTCAAGCAGCACCTGAAGTTCGTCGATGTCTTCCGGAGTCTCATACATCGCGCGCTTTCCTTTCCTTAGCGATTCGGGTCAAAGCGCGTCATGCGGACCATGGGGTCGTGGGTGAACCCGGTTTCGCCATCCTCATGATAACGGCCGAGTCGTGTCGTTGCTGGCCCGTGCCGTCGCGTCGCGTCATGGCTTGTCGGCCC
>JACCSV010000151.1 GCA_013812805.1 Sphingomonas sp.
CCCGCCGCGCCTGTTCTTCGAGCGCGACGGTAAGCTGTTCATGGCTCGCGGGGAGGCCGAGCGGGAAGCGTTCGCCGCGGGCGAGGACCGCTTCTTCTTCGGCCCCGGCGAGCTCGACTGGTTCGCCCTCGCCCGGCGACCGGACGGCACTCACGTCATGGAAATGCACGGACCCGAACTGGCCGCGCCGATCCGCGCCACGCGCAGCGGCCCGGTGCCGCCGCCGTTCACCGTCCCCCCGCAAGTGCTGCAAACCTATGCCGTCACGTACAAGACCGAGACTGTCGAGGTCGCGATCACCGTTAGCGACAACGGCGGCCTCACTCTCACGCCCGCCGGTCAGAAGTCGATGCCAATGCGGCCCGTTTCCGCAACCGAGTTCATGGTCGACGAAGCGAGATCGCGGGTGATCTTCCACTCCGAGAATGGCAAAGTGAACCGCCTATCCGTACGACGCGGCGCCCGCGAGCTTCACGGCCACCGGATCCGGTGAAGTAGCAGCGTGCGCCTTCGTCGAGCGCGCTCAGCGTCGTATTGCGCGCGGCCTTCCCTGCGGCTCGCTACCAACTTCCGCTCCAACGCTCGGGGACCTCAGCGAACGATCCATGGCGTCGAGCACCACCTCCGTCACCACTCCGTAGACGAGGTGCGATACGAGGCCGCGAGCGTGCGCCTGCCAGGGATAATCCTGAGGCTTGGCACTGAGGCCGGTGGCGGCATTCACGCCTTCGTCTTGAAGCAGGAACAAGCCGAGGCCGTAGAGCAGTCCTCGCGCCGGGCCACGCACTGGCAACTTGTCGCGCACGATCGCGTAGACAATGGCCGGGCTGATTCCGATCGCGTAGTGAACCGCGACACCTGCAAGCTCATGCTGCTCCGGCGTCATCTCGATACCCAGCGCTTCTTCGACCATGCTTACAAGGGCGTGGGCAGGGGGCTCGCCGAAAGGCCGGACAGCATTGGTCTGCAGCCGCGCTTCCTCGCTCTCGTTATTCCACATCAGCCAGTCCGCTCGGTCCAGGGCCCAGGTGCCGACGGCTCCAGCCGCGGCGCCCATCACCGCCTTGGAGACCACGCCATAACCCTCGGCCGGCTGCGAATCGGTCGCCGCCATGCCCCTCGTTCCGCGTTCGAGGAGGTCCTCCATCCTTTTCTCCATCTTGAGCTGTTCTCGACCAACAAAAGGACGGCCCCGCGGTTGCCCTTGCCGGGCACCGGATGCCGTGGGCTGTGCCCAAGACGCGGTACGTCACCCTTTGTCATGCAGCCGACGTGCCCCGCCTCGCGCTGGAATAGCTGGTCTCAACTTTGCATGCCCGGTAGAGTAGCAGTGGTCACGCGCATGCCCTTGAGCAACGCACCCATCGAAGGAGCTACCTAATGAGAATACCGCACATCCTCGGCCTGGCCGCAGCCTTTGTCGCACTTTCAGCTTGCAGCGAAAGCCCGCGGGAGGAAGCCGCCGAGAATGTGGAGGCCAATGCAGATGCGAGGGCGGAGAACCTTGAAGAAGCAGCGGATGCGGCACCCACTGAGGCCGTCGAGGCAAATCTCGAAAACCAGGCAGATCTTGTGCGCAACCTCGGGGAGGAGAGCGCCGAAGCCGTCCGTGAGGGCGCCGGGGCCGAGACGAACACCGGCGAGTGAGATTGAGCTGAAGCCGTTTGTTGCGGCTCACTCCATGCCGCTGCTGGCCTGGGATCTGCGGACAGTCTGATCGAGCAACGTCTCGGCAATTGCAGCTTGCCGGCTGACGCGGCCAACCGCATAGTCGGGAAATGAAGGACGAGCTTGCGGTCGAGGTTGCGAGAGAAGGGGACGATCCGGAGATTTCCGCTATCCTCCTCGAAGTTTGCCACGCGACTCGAATGGGCTTCGTCGCCGTCGCGCGGGTTACGGAAGACCGATGGATCGCTGCCCAAGTCATCGACAGGATCGAATTTGGCTTGGAGCCCGGCGAAGAGTTGGACGTCAAGAAGACGATTTGCGACGACATCCGCCAGTGCGGCCAGGCCATCTTCATCGATCGGATCACTGACGATCCCGAGTGGCGAACGCATCCCGTGCCGATCCTGTACGGGTTCGAGAGCTACGCTTCCCTTCCGATCTGCCTCAAAGATGGGACCTTTTACGGCACGCTGTGCGCAATCGACCCCGAACCCCGTCCGCTGAGCGGTCGAGACACGATTGCGCTTCTTAAACGCTGTGCCGAACGAGTAGCGGAAATTCTCACCGCCAGGCATGGACATCCCGCGCCGGCTTAAGGCCCTCCCCAACCGCCAACCAAGCCGCTAGAGCGCCGCGATGACCAAGCGCACGGGCGGGCGCGTCCTCGTCGATCAGTTGCGGATCAACGGCTGCGACCGCATCTTCACGGTGCCGGGCGAGAGCTTCCTTGCCGTTCTCGACGCGCTTCACGACACGCCCGAGATCGAGCTTACCGTCTGCCGGCAGGAGGGCGGCGTCGCCTACATGGCCGATGCCGATGGCAAGATGACCGGACGGCCGGGCGTCGCCTTCGTCACTCGCGGCCCCGGCGCCACCAACGCGTCCGCGGGCGTGCATGTCGCCTCCCAGGATTCGACGCCGATGATCCTGTTCGTCGGCGACCTCGACCGCTCCGACAAGGACCGCGAGGGCTTTCAGGAAATCGACTTCGCCAGCTTCTTCGCGCCGATCGCCAAGTGGACGGCGCGGATCGACGATGCGCGGCGGATCCCCGAATATGTCGCCCGCGCCTGGCGCGTCGCCACCGCCGGGCGGCCGGGGCCGGTGGTGCTCGCGATCCCCGAGGACATGCTTCGTGACGAGATCGAGGTACCGGACCGGCCGCCGGTCGCCCCGCTTGCCGAGGCGCCGGACCCCGGCGCCATCCAGGCTTTGTTCGAGCTTCTGAAAGAGGCCTGCGCTCCGATCGCCATCGTCGGCGGCGCCGATTGGAGCCCGCGCGCCGCGCACCATTTCGCCACCTTCGCGCATCGCCACGGAATCCCAGTCGCCGCCGCCTTCCGCCGCCAGGACGCGATCGACAACGCCTGCGGAGTCTATGCCGGCCAGCTCGGCTACGGCCCCAACCCGAAGCTGCAACAGCGGGTGCGCGACGCCGATCTGATCCTCGCCGTCGGCGCCCGGCTCGGCGAGGCGACCACCGACGGTTACAATATGATCACGCCCGACCACGCCGGGCAGACGCTGGTCCACATCCACCCCGACCCCAACGAGCTCGGCCGCGTCTATCACGCTGATCTGCCAATCTGCTCGGACATGGGCGAGTTCGCCGAGACCGTCGCCGACTGGGCCGACCCGGACCTGGTCCGCTTTTCCGCTGGCGAGGAGGCGCACCGCGAGTGGCTCGATTGGTCGGAGCCCCGCGCGCGCGACGGCGTCGCACTCGACCTTGGCCCGTGCGTCAAGGCGATGCGCGACAAGCTCCCCGCCAACACCATCATCTGCAACGGCGCCGGCAATTTCTCCGGCTGGTGGCACCGCTACTGGCGCTACGGCGCGATGCCGACGCAGCTTGCGCCGACCTCGGGCTCGATGGGCTACGGCCTCCCCGCCGCGGTCGCCGCGGCGCTTCGCTTCAAGGACCGGCCGGTGGTGTGCGTCGCCGGCGACGGCGA
>JACCSV010000159.1 GCA_013812805.1 Sphingomonas sp.
GCGTTAATCCAGGCGGTGCCGGCGGTGGCGGCCGCCAGCCCGGCGATGCCCATGACCGGCACCAGGACAAAATTTGCGGCGACGCCAAGCGCGAGTGAGACGACGGTGATCCAGAACGGGGTCCACATGTCCTTGCGCGCGAAGAAGCCCGGGGCGAGCACCTTGATCATCACATAGGCCGGAAGCCCGGCGACGATGATCGACAGCACCAGCGCCGAGACCGCCGCATCCGCCTCGGTGAAGCGGCCGCCTTCGAACAACACCGTCATGATCGGCCCGGCGGCGACCGATAAAGCGACCGCCGCGGGGATGGTGAGGAGCATCGCCAGTTCCGTTGCCCGGCCCTGGATGTTCGCCGCCTGACGTTCCTCGCCGGCGCCGATGTGACGGCTGATCGCAGGCAGGATCGCGGTCCCAAGCGCCGAGCCGACGAGGGCCAGCGGTAGCTGGTTCAGGCGGTCGGCCTGGCTGAGATAGACCAGGCTGCCCTCCTGCAATCCAGTGGCGAAATAAGCGTAGAACAGCTGGCTGATGTAGTAGCCGCCGGCGCCCAGCGTCGCCGGTAGGATCAGAATGAAGAGCTCCTTGACCCGGGGAGTCATTTTCGGCGGCAGCAGCTTCAGCGTCAGCCCGGCGCGCCTGGTCGCGACGAGGAGCAGGGCGAGCTGCAACACCCCGCCGGCGATCACCGCCCAGGCCATCGCCGTTGCCGTGGCCGCCCCGCCGCTCGGAACCAGCAGCAAGGCGGCGACGAGGGCGATGTTGAGCAACGCGGGGGCGAAAGCGGCGGCGGTGAACCGCGTTAGCGAATTGAGGATCCCGGAGAAGAGCGAAACCATGCTGATCAAGATTAAATAGGGAAAGGTGATCTGGGTCAGGCGGACCGCGAGGCCGAACTTTTCCGGATCGTCGCTCCAGCCGGCGGCGATGACCCCGATGAAGGCGGGCATGGCGACCATGAAGAGGACGGTGATGACGACGAGGATCGGCAGGAACACTGCCTGAACCTCTTCGGCGAAACGCTTGGCTTCATCCATGCCGCCGGCACCATCAAGGCGCCGCGCGAACAGCGGCACGAAACCCTGGCTGAATGCTCCTTCACCGAACAGCCGCCGGAACAGGTTGGGGACCAGGAAGGCGAGGGCGAAAGCGTCTGCAGCCATTCCCGCGCCCATCACCCGGGCGAAGATCATCTCCCGCGCAAAGCCGAGGATCCGGCTGACCAGCGTCAGCCCGCCGATTGTCCCGCCGGCCTTGACCAGGTTCATCGGCTGGCGATCAGCTCTGCGCGGGGCCGCCCGGCTCTTCCTCGGCCTCGCCGCCGCCGGCGCTGTCGCCGATACCCGGCTGGTCCTGCGTCGCCTGCACCTGCGCCATGTAAGCGGCTGCAAAATCGATCGGGTCGAGCAGCAGCGGCGCGAAACCGGCGTTCTGAATGGCGTCGGAGACGATCTGGCGAGCGAACGGGAACAGCAGCCGCGGCGCCTCAATCAGCAGGAACGGCGGAAGCGCCTCGTCGGGGAAATTGCGGATCCCGAACAGCCCGGCGTAGCTGAGGTCGACGAGGAAGTGCACGCCGTTGGTCGACTGCGCCTTGACCTCGATCTTCAGGGCGACCTCGTGGACGTCGTCGGACACGCGGTCGACGTTGAGCTGGAAGTTGACGTCGAGCGCCGGCTGGTCCTGCCACTGGAACACCTGGGGGCTGCTCGGGCTCTCCACCGACAGGTCCTTGATATATTGCGCGAGGGTCGCTGCCTGCGGCTCGCTGCCAGCTCCATCGGCGCCGTTTCCAGCGGGGTTCGGATCCTGGTCAGCCATGGTCTGTTTCGCCTTGAATGGGGTGGTTCGGACCCGGCCGGAACCCGGGTGCGTTTGTCGGCAGCGCGCCTAGCAGCCGGTGAAATGGCGTGCAATGGCGACAGACTGGTTCGCCGCGCACTTTGAATCTGCGCGTTTCGCGCACTATGTTGGATGTTACTCTTGGACCTGGAACCCAGTCTTTGACCGTAATCGTCATCCTCGCGCTGGTTGCGCTCTTCATCGGCCTCAGGCTGTACAGCGTGCTCGGCGAGCGCACTGGCCACGAGCAGCAACAGCCGATCCTCAAGCCGGCGGACCCCGACGCTCGGGTCGAGCCGCGGGTCTCGACGCAGGCCAATGCGCCGCAACCCGCCGCGGATGCCGGCGATCTCGCTTTTCTGCCGATGGCCGGGCCTGGCGTGCGCGCCTTGCTGGCCGCCGACCCAGCCTTCGACGTCGCCCGCTTCCTCGAGGGCGCGCAGTCGGCCTACCGGATGATCCTGGAGGCGTTCTGGAAGGGCGATCTCGACGCGCTTCGGCCTCACGTCGACGATAATGTCTACGAGACATTCTCCTCGAGCGTGGCGCAGCGGGTCAAGGAAGGCCTGATCGTCGACAACCGCGTCGTCGCCATTGAGCAGGCGGCGATCTCCACCGCGACGCTGGAGAACACTATCGCGTTCCTGACGGTGCGATTTGAGGCGGACGTCGCGGCGATTACGCGAAATCAGGAAGGCGAGGTGGTTGCGGGTTCCATGAGCGACGCGGTCCAGACCCGCGACTTGTGGACATTCCGCCGCGACATCAGCACTCGCGACCCCAACTGGCTGCTGGTCGAGACCGACGAGGAAGAGTGAGGATTTTCGCCCGCGCAGCGGCGCTTGCATCGCTCAGCCTGCTGTCCGCGTGCGTTAGTGCGCCAGTTCCCCTGCCGCCGGTGGAGCCGCCCCCGCCGCCGGTGATTTCGGCGCCGAGGCCGACGCCGACCCCCCCACCGTTACCGCCGCCCGCGCCGGCCCCGGTCGGCGCCAACGCACGCGAGGTCGGGATTGCGCTTGCCCAGCCCAAGATCCTCCGCCCCGACGATGCCGCGCGTGCACTGGACGCATTCAAGATCAGCTGCCCCGCCATCACTCGCCGTGAGGATCGCTCACGGCTGACCGTGCCGGGCGACTGGCGCGGGGTGTGCGCGGAAGCGGCGACCCTGCCCTCCGCCCAAGCGGCCGGTTTTTTCTACCACCGTTTCGACTGGGTCCGGGTAGGCAACGGCGAAGCTTTCGCCACCGGCTATTACGAACCCGAAATTCTGGGTTCGCGGACCCGGATGCCGGGGTATGAAGTGCCGATCTACCGCACTCCTCCCGACCTCGTGCGCTGTACCCGCGCCGACGGCGGCACCGGGCGCGGACGGATCGACGCAAACGGTCAATGCGTGCTCTATTTTACCCGCGCCGAGATCGAGGACGGGGCGCTTGCCGGGCGCGGGCTGGAGATTGGCTGGGCCGCCGATCCGATCGACATTTTCTTCCTCCAGATCCAGGGTTCCGGCCGCTTGAAGCTGCCCGACGGCGGTGTCATGCGCATCGGCTATGCCGACCAGACCGGGCGTGAATATGTCGCGATCGGGCGGCTGCTTCGCGAGCGTAACATCCTGCCGCCCGGCGGCGCCAACATGGCCGCGATCATCGGCTGGATGCGGGCCAATCCGGAAGCGGGCAGGGCACTGATGCGCGAGAACCTCTCGTTCGTCTTCTTTCGCGAGATTATTACGCCGCCGTTGGGCTCGCTCGGGCTTCCGGTCAGCACTCGAGCGACCGTTGCCGTCGACCCCCTGTTCGTGCCCTATGGAGCGCCGGCGTTCCTGACCCTCGACCGCCCGGAAGCCAACGGTCTGTGGGTCGCACAGGACACCGGCGGCGCGATCAAGGGTGCCAATCGCTTCGACACCTTTTGGGGCGCCGGGGAGGAGGCAACCCGCATCTCCGGCGGGATGTCCGCGTCCGGACAGGCGTTGGTGCTGATCCCGAAAGGGACGGCGCAGCGTGCGCTCGCTCGCCCCTGACGAGGCCGAGCTATGGGCGCGGGTTGCAGCGACGATTCGCCCGCTGTCGCGCGAGCCGGTTGAACCTCCCCTAGCCGAAGCGGCGCAACCGCAGCCGCCGGCTCCGCGGCCCGCCGCACGCCTCACCGCGCCGCCGCCGGAAAAGCCCCGGCCCCACGCGAAAGCCACGCTCGATTCGACCTGGGACAGGAAGCTGCAATCGGGCTCGCTGAGCCCCGACCGGGTGCTGGATCTTCACGGCCGCAACCTCGACCAGGCATGGCGGGCGATCGACGACTCGCTGGAAAGCGCAATCGCCAATGAGGAGCGGGTGCTGCTGCTGATCACCGGCCATGCGCGGCCGGGCAAGCCGCCGGTCGAACGCGGCAAGATCCGCGCCGTCGTACACGACTGGCTCGCCGCCTCGCGACACTCTCGGCGCATCGCTGCCGTCCGCGGGGCCCATCGCCGGCACGGAGGCGCTGGAAGTCTTTACATCATCCTTCGCAAGGCGCGGCCGGGCTCCACTTTTTCTTAACCCTGGCGGTTTAACGCACGCTCAGGCGGAGTAGTCCGCCCAAGCGGGGCGCGACAACCACCGATGCAATCAGGCACGGCCCAGAAAATCAGCAATGCGATATTGTCGGGCGCCGCTGGGTTCGCGTCCTTCATCTTTTCGCTGAGCGCGCTCCTTTACATCACTGAGCTCGACGGGAAGATCGTCGCGTCTTTGGTCGCCGGCACATTCTGCTTGCTTATCAGCTATCTAGCTTCAGAGCGGCCAAACAGCGAAAGCGCCCGAGCGTTGTCCGCGCTCAGCGAACGACTGCTCGCGGTGGAAGACGGCGACCTCGTCTCGCCGGCTCCAGTCGCGGTGCGCCGGGCGATGCCGAAGTTGGCCGCGGCGGTCGACCGGCTGTTCGAGGAGGTCCGCGCCTCGATCGAGAACGCCCAAGCGCTCGGCATGTACGACCCGGTCACATCGCTTCCCAACCGCCTGCATTTCCGGTCCGAAGCGGACAAACTTCTTGGGGGGGTTACGGCCGGGACGAAAGCGGCGATGCTGTTCGTCGACCTCGATCGGTTCAAGTCGGTCAACGACAACCTGGGCCATGCCCGCGGCGATCAGCTCCTGATCATGGTCGCCAATCGCCTGCGGATGGTGGTTACTGCCGAACACGGGGAGACGGCGGCCCGACGGCCATTGCTCGCCCGCCTGGCCGGCGACGAGTTCACCATATTCTTTCCCAAGGTCGATTCGCTCACGGAGATCGAGCGGGTCGCGAGGCGAGTGGCGCAGGCGATCGCGGAGCCGTTCGAGCTATACGGGCACAGCGTCGATATCGGTGCTTCGGTCGGCGTTTCGGTCACCCCGGACCACGGCAACAGCATCGAATCGCTGATGCGGGCCGCGGACATCGCCATGTACTGCGCCAAGGCGCGCGGGGGCGGCCAGCATTGCCTGTTCAACGAGGAACTGGCGGCCGACCATCAGTCGAAGATTGAGACCGAAAAATCGCTCGCCGAGGCGCTCCAGCGCGGCGAGCTCGAACTGGTGCTTCAGCCCCAGCTCAGCCTCATCAGCGGCGAGGTTGTGGGTGCCGAAGCATTGCTGCGCTGGAACCACCCGCGCGAAGGCTTGCGGATGCCGGACACTTTCATTCCGATCGCCGAGCGGACCGGAATGATCGCCGAGCTCGGCGACTGGGTTACTAGCGAAGTCGCGCTCCTGCTCGCCGAGTGGATGCGCGACGACTTCGCCCACCGGCTAGCGTTCAACGTTAGCCCGCGCCAGCTCGAGCGGACTGATTTCTTCCCGCGGCTGCGGCAGAGTTTTGCCGACCATGAGGTCCCGCTCTCCCTGATCGAACTCGAGTTTACCGAAAGCGCGGCGATGGACGCATCCCAGGCTGTGCTTTCGGAAATCGCCGCGCTGCGCGCCGACGGAGCCCGAATCGCGATCGATGATTTCGGAACCGGCTATTCGAACATCGCGCGGCTGCGCTCGATGCCGCTCGACCGGGTGAAGCTGGACCCATCGCTGATCGCCGATATCGAGACGTCGGCGAAGGCACGGATCGTGGTCCAGGCGGTCGTCCATCTCATCAACGGGGTCGGTTGCGAGATTGTCGCCGAAGCGGTCGAGACCGCCGCCCAGGCTGACATCCTCCGGGCGATGGGTTGCCAGACCGTGCAGGGCTATGTTTTCGCCCAGCCCATGTCCGAGGCCGCGTATCGGGCCTGGGTCAGCCGCGCCGGAAACCCGGCCCGCTCCGTCGCCTAGCCGACCAGCCTAGCGATAATCCGCGCGTAAATCCGCTCGAGCGAGCGGATGTCTTCGACCGCTGCGCATTCCCCGACCTGGTGCATGGTCGCATTGGGCAAGCCGAAATCGACAACCGGGCACAGCTGGATCAGGAATCGCCCGTCGGAAGTGCCGCCGCTGGTCGACAGCTGGGGCGACACGCCGGTCTCCTCTGCAATTGCTCCGACCACGACATCGAACAGCTCGCCGGGCGGGGTCAGGAACGCCTCGCCGGAAATGCGAGCCTTGACCGTGGCGCCCGGCGCCTCGCGCCCGGCGACCTCCTCGACCATTCGGACCAGGTCGGCGCCACGCTGCAAATTGTTGAAGCGGATGTTGAGCTGCGCCGTCGCCGAGCCCGGAATGACGTTGCTGGCGTGGGTCGGGGTGTCGACGCCGGTGAATTCCAGGTTGGACGGGGGGAAGGCGTCGGTGCCGTCGTCGAGGTGGACGGCATCCAGGGCGGCGATGACCCTGGCGAGAGGCGCGATCGGGTTGGTGGTGCGGTGCGGGTAGGCGACGTGGCCCTGAACGCCCGGCACCTCGATCCACATGTTGACCGAGCCGCGGCGGCCGATCTTGATCGTGTCGCCGAGGCGATCGACCGACGTCGGCTCGCCGATCAGGATCATGTCGGGGCGGATCTGCCGCTCGTTCAGCCAGTCGACGATCCGCGGCGTCCCGTAGGTCGCATAGCCTTCCTCGTCGCCGGTGATCAGCAGTGACAGGGTCCCGCGCTTCTGTTCGATGCGGGCGATGGCGGCGGTGAAGGCGGCGATTGCCGATTTCATATCGTTGGCGCCGCGGCCGATCAGCAAGCCGTCCTCGACTCGAGCGGTGAAGGCATCGGCCGGCCAACCTTCGCCTGCGGGGACCACGTCGAGATGCCCGGCGAAGCCGAAGTGCGGCGCGCTTTGCCCACGGATCGCGACCATATTCTCGGTCGGCCCGTCGGGCGCTTCGCCGAGCACGAAGCGGTGGACGGTGAAACCCAGTTGCTCCAGCGCCGCGGCGAGGACATCGAACACTTGCCCGCTGGCCGGAGTCACGCTCGGGCAGTTGATCAAGGCGCTCGCAAGCGCGATTGGGTCGATGGGCTCGGCCATGCCGCCGCCTAGCAAAGCAATCTTGGGGATGCACCATGCCGAAGATCGATCTCGACAGCATCGAGCCGACCAACCGCACCGGCTACCCGCCGCCCTATGACCGGGACGTCGCCGGCCGCTGGTATCGCCGGCTCGGGCCGCCGTCGGGATTGACCGACATGGGCGTGAGCCATGTCACGCTGGAGCCCGGAGCGTGGTCGAGCCAGCGTCACTGGCACGACGGGATCGACGAATTCGTGGTCATGCTGGACGGCGAAGCGGTACTGGTCGAGGAAAGCGGCGAGACCGTCCTCCGGCCAGGCGATTGCGCCGCTTTTCCAAAGGATGTTCCAAACGGCCACCACCTGATCAATCGCAGCGATGCGCCCTGCCGCTTCCTGGCGCTCGACGTCCAGAAAGGCGAGGGCGACTGCCACTACCCCGATGCCGACCTGCACTATGCGGTGCAGGGCGAGCGCTACACGAGGAAGGATGGAACGCCTTACTAGGCCGCTTCGCTGTCGCTTTCGTACTGCTCGATCACCCATGGCTCGTCCTGGGCCTTGTCGATCCAGTCGTTGATGTCGGGGTGGGACAGCACCGCCTTCATGTAGAGCCCGGCGAACGGCGGAACCGGCACGCCGTAAGTGATGAATCGCGTGACCACGGGCGCGAACATGATGTCCGCTGCGCAATAGTCGCCGAACAGGAAGTCGCCCATGCCGGCGAACCGAGCCCGTGCCTGCGCCCACAGCTGCATGATCCGGTCGATCTCGCCGCGCGTCCCGTCAGACAAGTCGACCGGCGGATAGGTGCGGCGCACGTTCATCGGCAGGTCGCGGCGTAGGTTGGCGAAGCTGGAATGCATTTCCGCTGCCATCGATCGGGCCATTCCGCGCGCCGCGTCGTCTTCGGGCCAGAAGACGTTGCGGCCGACTCGGTCGGCCAGGAACTCGATGATCGCCAGGCTGTCCCAAACGACGCACTCGCCGTCCCACAGGATTGGCACCTTGCCCAGCGATGGCGCGAATTCGTCGCCTTCGCGGTGGCGCTCCCACTCCTCGCCGAACATCGGCACCACCAGTTCCTCGAACTCCTCGCCCGATTGCCTGCAGGCGAGCCAGCCGCGCATCGACCAGCTGGAGTAAGCACGATTGCCAATGATCAGCTTGAGCAAGACTGCACTCCTATTGGGTCGCGGCTTGAAGGATTGCTGTACGCAACTCCGCGATCCCCGCTCCGGTTTCGCTGGACGTGGCGAACATTTGCGGATGGGCGGCGGGCCGCTTGGCGCTTTCCGCCGCCGTCGCGTCCACTACCTGTGCGAGTTGCGCCGGCTTGATCTTGTCGCTTTTGGTCAGGATCAGGTGATAGCCGACCGCCGCGGCGTCGAGCATGTCCATCACCTCGCGGTCGACCGGCTTCAGCCCATGCCGCGAATCGATCAGCACCAGCGCCCGCTTCAGCACCGCCCGGCCGCGCAGGAAATCGTTGATCAGGAAGCGCCAGCGCCTGACCATGTCCTTGGGCGCTTCGGCAAAGCCGTAGCCAGGCATGTCGACGAGGCGCAGTTGCAGCGGCTGGCCGACATTGAAGAAATTGAGTTCTTGGGTCCGGCCCGGCGTGTTGGAGGTGCGGGCCAGCGACTTGCGGTTGGTCAGCGCGTTGAGCAGCGAACTCTTGCCGACGTTGGAGCGGCCGGCGAAGGCGATCTCGGGAACCGTCGGATCGGGCAGGAACTGCAGCTCCGGCGCCGACTTCAGGAAGTCGATCGGCCCGGAGAACAGCTTGCGCGCCTTCTCGGCGAGATCGGGGTCCTCCTCCACTCAGGTGGTAACCGGATGGGTGTCGGACAGATTGAGCCCGAAGCGGCGGTAAAGCCACCACTGCTGCGCGATCGTCAGGACGTTGGAGGTCACCCAGTACAGCACCAGGCCTGCCGCGAACGGCGCCAGGACCACCATCATCACCCACGGCATCCACGAAAAGATCTGCTGCTGCATTGGGTCCAGCTGCTGCGGATTGAGTTTGAACTGCAGCCACATGGTGACTCCGAGCAGGATCGGCAGCACGCCGAGCAGCAGGAAGCCGGGCGGCGTGAAGTCCAGCAGCCCGAACAGGTTGATCGGAGTCAGCGGGTCGGGCGCGGACAGGTCCTTGATCCACAAAGCGAACGGCTGGTGGCGCATTTCCACCGACACCATCAGCACCTTGTAGAGCGCGTAGAAGATCGGGATCTGCAG
>JACCSV010000184.1 GCA_013812805.1 Sphingomonas sp.
CGAGGACGGCGTCGTCGCGGGTGGCCTCTACGGCACCACCTCGTACGACTGGCTGATAATCGAACTGCTGTTCGTCCCCGAGCACCTGCGCGGCAACGGCCTCGGTTCGCAGCTGGTTGCCGTGGCCGAAGAGCAAGCCCGCGCGCGCGGTTGCATCGGCGCCTGGCTCGACACGTTCAGCTTCCAGGCCCGGGGATTCTATGAAATGCTCGGCTATTCATTGGTCGGCACTATCCCCGATCACCCGATCGGTGGAGCGCGCCATTTCCTGGTCAAGCGTTGGGACACTTGCCGCTAGCCGTCCAGCTGGTTCCAGACGTTGGCCATAATCCGGCGGCCGCCCCACGCAAAGCCGGCTGGCGTTACGAACTGGGGATCGGCGAAGATGCGCACCGCAACGACGCTGCCATAGCCGCCGCCCGGCTGGCGCGAATCGACCCAGCTGCCGGCGCTGCCGTCCCAGATTTTCACCTCATTGTCGCCGATCAGCAGGCCCGCGACTTCGTGGTAGATATGCTCGCGGTCGAGCCAGTGGCACGACGCCTGCTCGTCGTCCCAGCGACTCTTCCACTGGTCGGTCGCATCGTCGCTGTAGCGCTGCACGAGCTGCGCCGGAAACGCGACCAGGCCACGGGCCGCAAAAGCCTCGCGCGAAAGGGCTGCGTGGGCGCCGCAGTCGATGACCTTGCGGCGAACCACTTTGCACCAGTGCATCGGCCAGTCGGAGGGGCCCCATTTATATTTGGCCCGAAGCCAACGCGGGCCGCTCGACAAATCGGCTCCGTTCAACTGAGCGAAATCCATCGCCAGCACCCACTCGCGAGCAATGTCGCAGCAGGCGGTGCCGTGGTGCGACAGGCAGCTGTACGGGAAGCCCTCCCACCGCTCGCTCGGCAGCCGGTCGGGCGCGAGCTGCTCGTCGGACCGCTGGAGGGCGGCGGCGTTAGCCTCGACCAAATACATAAGACATGCTCCTGTCGTAACCGCCTGCATCGCAGAAAATGAGAAGATCGCCGGCCTTGGTGTCGTCCGGCAGGCCAACCTTGGTGGCGACGATGTCGTGCTCCATGCACAGCCGCCCCATCAGGTCCGCCTTGCCGCGTCCGAGCGGCTGAAGCTCGCCCGTCTCCGAGCATTGGCGAAGGATTCGATGCGGCTGGAAGGCGAACATCGGCAGTTCGGCGATCGAGGCGTCCACCACGGCTTCGACATATTCGTCTTCATGCTCCTGAATTTCCAGGATCCGCATCGCCAGTGCCATCGACGGCTGCGCCATCGCCTTGCCCGGCTCGGAGACGATCTGGCGGACTCCGGGAAGCATCGCCTTCACCGTCTCGACCGCATGAGCGAACTTGCCATCCTCGCTTGAATGCCAGTCGTCGGGGAACCAGCCACCCCCCATGTCGAGGATTTCGATGGTCCGGCCGGTCAGCTTCTCGATCGAGCGGCACCATTTCATCATCGATTCGAACAAATGCCACCATTGAGCAACGCCGATGTTGGAACTGGCCATGTGAAAGTGGACGCCGAACGCGGTGTCGGTCGGCAGCCGCCCGACCGATTCCACCAGGCTGGCAAAGGTGTCGGGGCTGTCCATCGGAATGCCGAAGCGGGAGACGACGTTGGGGGTCCGAAGCCGGATCCCGACATGCTTGGCCGCCATCTCGCCGTTGTGGATCGCCTCGACGCAGCGATTGAGGTCGGCGACGCTGTCGCAGAATACGGCGTGCATCCGCTCTTTGGGCATCATCCCTTCCGGCCACCATTTGCCGGGGCCGTTGAGGATCACCTGGTCGGGACGAAAGCCCGTCTCCAGCGCCTTGTGCACTTCGAGCAGGCTGATCGCTTCGGCAAAGAAGCCGTTGTCGAGCGCGAGGCGGATCAGCCGTTCGTCCGGGTTGGTCTTGATCGAGTAACCGCTGACGACCTCGACTGCATTGCTGCTCAGTCGCCGGGCGCGCTGCGAGGCACGCTTGAACAGGCCCTCCGCGGTCGAATCGAGGTAAAGGAACTGCGGGGTTTGCATCCCCGCCAGATCGTAGCCCTCGATATCAGCGAGGAAGCTCTCCGGCACAGGCGCTGTACGAGCGGTCTCCACGGGCTTCGGATCGGCAATCTCGATCAATTCCATCTCGGCCTTGTGCATCCGCTCGGCGAGCGATGTGAGGCCCGAGGGGTGCTTCATCGAATGGCCGACGGCGCCGGCGAACGGCTCCGGCAGCGCCGGCAGCGGATAATCCTCCCGCACTGGGACTTCGAGGACGACGCGGGTGAACTCGCTCGCCTGCGCCTTGCACTTGCGCGCATCGATGCGGCTTGCCGCCTGCACCAGCTGCGCCGGCAAATTGTACCCGCCGATGGTGGCACCGTGCACCCAGGCCGGGAAACGCGGGTTCATTTCCAGCAGCCACAGCTCGCCAGCCGCGTCGCGAACCATCTCCAGCTCGCCGCCGCCGGTCCAGTTGAGCTCCTTGACGATCGTCCGAAGCGTCGCTTCGAACGCCGGGTCGACGTCGGCGATGTCGCCCGCCCAGGTCTTGCCCTCCGGCGTGATGTCACGCTTGCGCATGCTGACGCAGCCCAGCAGCTCACCTTCGTAGGCGGCTAGCATCACCGATTCCTCGTAGCCGCTGACGTGCGCCTGCAGGAACAGCCGCTCGGTCGACCACACCTTGGTCAGCGCATTGCGGGCGGCGACGAACGAGTCCCAGCTCGGCGTCCGCGCCGCATCGTAATAGGGGCCCTTGAGCCACAGCCGCCAATCGTGCTCGCGGCAGAAAGCGTGGAGCTCCCAGTCCGGAAGCTCGGTTGAAACGAAGGTCGGGATCTTGATCGGCAGCGCGGCGAGCGCTTCCACCGCCGGCTTAGCAATCCGCTTGAGCGCTCCAGCGCTGGGCGCCAGCAGGTTCGGGTGGCCGTCCGGCAGGATGCTCGCCAGCCACATTGCTTCGAGGTCGCTTCCGGAGATCCAGAGCCCCCCATCGTCGAGGATGCCGCGGACCGTGTCGGCATAAGAATCGAGGTTCAGCTCGTCCCACGGCCGCTGGATCAGAAGGTCGTCGAGGTCATCCCAGTGAATGCCGGAGACGCGGCTGCTATATTCGACGCCGATCAGCCTGGCGAAGGGATATCCCTGGCGCAGTGAACGAACGATGCCGACGCCCGGCTGGGGATTGCCGCCACAATAGAGGCCGCTCACATAAATCTTCATACCGCTCCGAGCAGTTGCAATCGGCGCCCGCCGGCGGCGATAATGGTGTGAAACTCAGCCGCTTGGGGTTATGCGACTGGCACGTGCGCTATTATTCTAAATTGAGATAAAAACGTTGATACAGATTAGGTATTCCCGACTTTATTTTAAAATAACCCGTCGCAGCAGTTCCGGTTCCGCCCTGTGACAGGCGCGGCGAGCGGCGATGGACTGTACCCGAGCTACGTCGACCTCGATTCCATCATCGACGTCCACCGGTTGCGTTCCCTCGACGGCTGTATCCGTGAGCGTTTGCAGCGGCGGCTCGCCGCGGAGCGCGATCTCGCTTTCTATACCGGTCCGTTCGTCCTGGACGAGCAGGCGCCGACGCTGCCGGGCTCGCGGCTGGTCTATCTCGCCCGCTCCGATCGCCCGGACGATTATTACGACCTCAACCAGTGCGAGCGTTGGAGTGCGAGCAAAGAGGCAGAGGAATTCCCGGAGCTGATGGAGCTCATCGCCACGCTTCCGTTCGCGGCGACGGCGCGAATGATGATCATGTACGATCCGGACGGCAGCGCGGTGACGGCCCACCGCGACCATGTCAGCACCGAGCTTTGCCACGAGTTCATCTGGATGCGGACCAACCGCGACAAGCCGTTCTACGTGCTCGACCCGGAGAGCGGGGAGAAACGCTACATCGCCGGCCACTCGGCCTGGTTCGACACCGTCAACCAGTATCACGGCGCCGACGCTACCGGCGAGCTCGCCTGGAGCATCCGCATCGACGGCCGCTTCACCGACGAGTTTCGGGCGTTGATGCCGACCGCGGCCGAGAATCCGGCCAGCCGCGCGGCGCTCTGGGCGAAGTGGGGAACTGTCGGACAGCCAGGCTAGCGCCTCTTCCAGTCGTCGGCTAGCGAGCCGCCCATGCAGAAACTCCCAGTCCTCGTAACCGGCGGCGCCGGTTACATCGGCAGCCACGCCGTGCTTGCCCTTCAAGATGCAGGGTGGCCGGTAGCGGTCATCGACAATCTGTCCAACGGAACCCGCGAGGTGGTGCCGCAAGACGTGCCCTTCTACGAAGGCTCTATCGCCGACCGCGACCTCGTGAAGCGGATTTTCGCTGAAAGGCAGATCGGCGCGATCATGCATTTCGCCGGATCGATCGTCGTCCCCGAGAGCGTCGAGAAGCCCCTCGAATATTATCAGAACAATACGATCGCGACCCACGCCTTGCTCTCCGCCGCGGTCGAGAACGGTGTTCGCCATATCCTCTTCTCGTCGACCGCAGCCGTCTACGGCGCCCCGGAAACGATCCCGATTCCGGAGGACGAGCCCAAGCAGCCGATCAACCCCTATGGCGCCTCCAAGCTAATGACCGAGCGAATGCTCGCCGACAGCGCTGCCGCCTACGACATGAATTACGGCGCGCTTCGCTATTTCAACGTCTCCGGCGCCGACCCGGACGGACGCACCGGCCAGATCGGCAAGGGCTCGACCCACCTGATCAAGATCGCCGTCGAGGCCGCGGTCGGCAAGCGCAATCATATCGACGTTTACGGCACCGATTATCCGACGCCGGACGGCACCTGCATCCGCGATTACATTCACGTCAGCGATCTTGCCGACGCCCATGTGCGCGCGCTCGAGCGGCTGATCGAGAGGCCAGACGAGAATCTGGTGATGAACTGCGGCTATGGCCAAGGCCTGTCCGTGCTGGAAGTGCTCGACGCGCTCGACCGCTCGCTCAATCAGCCGCTGCGGCGCCAGATGAAGCCGCGGCGCGCCGGCGATCCGCCGACGTTGGTGGCTTCGAACCAGCGGCTGGTCGAAACCCTGGAGTGGACGCCGCGCTTTGCCGACATTGAGACGATCGTGAAACACGCTCTGGAATGGGAAAGAAAATTGCAGCGGGACGCGGCCCAGTGAAACTCTTGCGTTTGCTCGTCGCGCCGCTTGCCGGCGCGCTCTTGGTTACCGGCGTCCAGGCGCAGACGGCCTCCGATCCAGGCGCCGCCCAGCGCATCCGCGCCGATGTCGAATTCCTTGCAAGCGACCTGCTCGAAGGCCGCGACACGGGTTCGCGGGGCCACGAGATCGCCGCTTCCTATGTCGCCTCGCGATTCAAGTCGATCGGCCTCAAACCGGGGGGCGAAAACGGCGGCTGGTACCAGCAAGTCCCGTTCCGCCGGGCGACCAACGCGGCGCCGCCTGTGGTCAGCCTTGCGATCGGAAGCGCGCGTACGCCCCTGGCGTACGGCACCGACGTCGCGGTCCGCCCGAGCCTGGTCGAAAAGCAGCGGAAGTTCGAAGCGGCGCTGGTGTTCGTCGGCCATGGGCTCGTCGACCCTCGGCTTGGGCTCAACGATTATGCCGGCATCGACCCGCGCGGCAAGATCGTCGTTGCGCTGTCGGGAACGCCCAAGGGGTTGGCTAGCGACGTTGCTGCGCATCTCGGGTCGATGAAGGACGATTTCGCCGCCCAGCGCGGGGCGATCGGCTACCTCGAGCTCCCCAGCGACGGACCCGGAGCGCGTTGGAACTCGGTAAGCGCGATCGCCTCACGACCGATGATCGACTGGGTGGACGCCCAAGGCGTGACCGGCGCCGGCGCCGTGGCCAGGCTAACCCGGATCGCGGTGTCGGAAGCGATTGCCGCGCGTCTGTTCAAGTCCA
>JACCSV010000195.1 GCA_013812805.1 Sphingomonas sp.
CCGAAGCGCCGCCCCATCGAGCATCGAGAAGACCTCGAAGGCATCGGAAAGCTGCATCGCCGGCGCGTTTGGATAGCGGTCGCAGGCGATGACCCGGCATCCGAGCCGCTTGGCGGCGATCGCGAACTCGCGGCCGAGTTCGCCCGACCCGAGCAGCATCAGGCTGGAAAAATACATCGCAGCGCGCCTATCGTGTCCGGGCCAAAAGACAAGGAACCGGAAAAATGCGCCCGATGCTGATCCTGCCGCTGCTTGCACTGACCGCCGCGGCGCCGGCGACAAAGCCGAAGACGCCCGCGGACGTCCTTGCAGCCGCGCCGGCCGCGGCGTGGAAAACGATTCCTGCCGAAGATTTGATGGTGATCGACCTGGCGGGCGGCACCCGCGTCGTCGTCCAGCTTGCCCCGGCTTTCGCGCCCGTCCACGTCGCCAACATCCGCGCCTTCGCCCGCTCCGGCTGGTGGAACGGCGGCAAGGCCGCGATCTATCGAGTCCAGGACAATTACGTCGTGCAGTGGGGGCGCAACGAGACCGAGGACCCGATGCCGCCAGGAGTGGTGAAGCTGCCCCCCGCCGAATATCATCGCCGCCTGAAGGGGCTGACGGTTCGGCCGCTGGGCTATCCCGACCAATATGCACCGCGCGCGGGCTTCGCGCTGGGCTGGCCGATTGCCTATGATCCTAAAGCCGGTACCGCCAACCTCACCCACTGCTACGCTTATGTCGGCGTCGCCCGGGACCTGTCGCCTGATACCGGGAACGGCAGCGAACTCTACGCGATCATCGGCCATGCGCCCCGAGCGCTCGACCGGGTCATCGCCGTGGTCGGACGGATTGTCAGCGGGATGGAAACGATGAGCGCATTCCCCCGCGGCACCGAAGCGCTTGGTATCTACAAGGACCGGGCGCAGGACATCAAAATCGGATCGGTGCAGATGGCGAGCGACCTGCCGGCCGGCCAGCGCCCGTCATTTCAATATCTGGATACGCAAAGCGCCAGCTTCGCCGAATATGTCCGGGTCCGCGCCAGCCGCAAGGATGCGTTCTTCATTCGGTCCGCAGGAGGCGTCGATTTGTGCAGCGCCGGGGTGCCGACGAGGGCGACCCCCGCCGGCTAACGGTCAGGCGGCCCAGGCGTGTTGCTGCCCGTTCTTGTGCTGGATCACCACCGGAGCCTTGTGCGAGCGCATGCTGGCCTCGGCGAGCGGCAGCGCGGTGGTGCAAAATGCGCATTCCGCCGACATCCGGCCGATAATCCAGTGGGTCCGCCCGCAACCGGGGCAGTGATTGACGTCATTCTCACGATAGACGACGTGATATCCCCGCCCCGCGGGATGGTAGGTCTGGCCTACTTCGCTTGAAAATTTTCCCGCCATTTGGACCTTCCTTTCGGCCCAGTTGAACGAGCGACGGCGGTCACGGTTGCATCCGCTGCGCGAGTTTCAAGGGCTGTGTCCTTAGTGCAGCACGACCAAGCGACTGATTCGAGCGGTGTTAAGAGGGCAGCCCGTCGATCTCGATCGGCTCGGTAAACTCCGCGCCCAGCTTGTCTCCGGCAGTCCACTTGACGACTGCGTTGGCCCGCTCCCGGCCTGGCAGGATCAGCCACACCCGCGATCCGACTTCGAACCTGCCTTCGGACCGGGCCATGAAGCCGGTTTGGGAAATATTGAGGACTCGGGCTTCGGTACCATTGTCACCAAGCTCACGCACGCGAGCGTCGATTTCGACCGGACGGCGGGATGCGCCGCGCCGGTCGCCGTCGTCTCCTGCTTCGGCAATCCGCGCCCTGATCATTGAAAATCCCATGTCCATCGAGCGATGCTCCGGTGTCGCCGCGAAGCGCACACCGGCCCGCCCGTCACTCGCCCGGGCGGCAGCGCGGTCGACTTCACCGCCGCTGCGTCCAGGCCGGAGCGTTATCGGCTCGCCTACGGGCAGGATCAAGGGGAACATGGACCTCACCCGATTGCCTCTACCGACGGCGTATTAAAGATTGGTTTTCCACGACTCTTTGGGTCCACTGTGGCTTTCCATCACTGGTGAGCGGCGTTCAGACTCTGTATGACTAGGAGCAGTCAAAAGGGGCATCTGTTTCTCGAGGGGCCGACGACCGTGACTTTGCGACATCACCTCAAATTTGCAGCGCTGGCTTGCGCCGTCGCAACGCTACCATTCATCGCCGAGGCGCAGCAGACCGCGCCCGCGGCCGTTCCGGCGCAACAGCCTGTGCTCGCCGCTCCGGAGCCGGCGCCGCTCCCGCCGCCGCCGTGGGATCCGCGCGACGCGCAGGAGTTGCTCGCGTTCATCGAGGGGGTGGGCCGCGAGGGTCTCGATCCCGGAGATTATGATCCCGCCGGGCTCTCCGCTGCTTTAAGGAGCGGCAATACGGCCCTGCTTAACAACGCGGCAAGCGACCGGTTCACCAAGCTGGCCTCCGACTTGGCGCTTGGCCACGTGCGCGGCAAGGACCGCGTCGACTGGCACATCAAGGACCCGGACCTCGGTGCCGGGCGGCTCGACCAGCTGCTTCGCTTCGCCGTCGGCCAGCACCAGGTGGCCCGGGCGTTGCAGAACCTCCTGCCGGTTCACCCGCAATATACGATGCTCAAGAAAGCCCTGGAAGTCACGCCGCCGAGCGAAGTCAGCAAACTCAATCGGATCAGGCTCAACCTCGATCGCTGGCGCTGGCTGCCGCGCGACCTTGGCGACCGCTACATCATCGTCAACGTTCCCGCTTACACCGCCGCGCTGGTCGAGAACGGCAACACGCTTTCCCGCCATTATGCCGTTGCCGGGGCGATCAAGACGCCGACGCCGCAGCTTAGCGTCACCGCCACCGGCGTGATCCTCAATCCTTGGTGGGAGATCCCCAAGAGTATCGAACCCGAAGTGCGCGGCAAGCGAGGTTATGTCGCGCTCAAGGGCAAGGATGGCCGGGTCCAGCGCTGGCGCCAGCCGCCGGGGCCGAGCAATGCGCTCGGCCAGGTCAAGTTCGTAATGCCCAACCCGAAGGCGATCTTCCTCCACGACACCAATGCCCGAAGCAAGTTCAACAGCCGGGTCCGCGCCTTCAGCCACGGCTGCATCCGCACCAAGGACATCATGGAACTGTCGACGATCCTGCTGACCCAGGGCGATACCGAGTGGACCCGGGAGAAGATCCAGGCGGCCGTCGCCAGCGGCAAGTCGGTTCAGGCGAACTTCGCCAAGCCGCTGCCGGTCTACATTATCTATATGTCCTCGGCAGCGACCGTCGACGGCAGGATCGTCGACTATGCGGACGTTTACCGGCGCGACGGCAAAGCGGTCGCGGCGCTGCTGGATACGACCGCAACCGCGACCAAGACGGCGTCACGCTAGCTTCTGAGTGAGGCTTGCCGCTTTCGGCGGCGATTGCTCGCCTAGGCGAGCTTGTCCGCGTAAATCATCCGGCCGCCGGCAAGCTTGTCCATCACTGGGCGCTGGTCGGCGCGCGAGAACGCAAAGCAGCCCTGGCTGCGGCCGAGCTTGCCGTTGCTCGCGAGCACGTCGGGCTCGGCATACCAGGCGTTGTGAATGACGATGGCGCGCGGCTCGGCATTGTTGTTCGACCAGTCGCGGCCGTGGGTCTTCATCGAAAGCCCGTACTTGCCGTGATAATAATCGCCGGTCGTGTAGGTGCCGTTCGACGTGGCGTAGGAGCCAAAATCGTTGGAGAAACGCTCGAGGTAGCCGTCGTGCCGGGGATCGGAACCCGATCCGTGGGCGACGCGAAAGCTTTCGACCTGGCCGTTGCGCAGGTCGACAACGTGGAAGCGGCGCTCGCTCGAGGGCTTGGAAAAGTCGGCAATGCCGATGAAGTCGCGAGCGGCGATTCGGTGGGCGTTGAGGGCCGCCTTGGCGCGCGCGAAAAGCTGCGGATCGATGCCGCCGGGGGCCTGCGGAACCGCATAAACCACCGGCGCAGGGCGCGGCGCGAGCGGATCAACCGGGTTCAGCGGCCGGCTGTACACCGGCAGTGGCAGGCCCATCGTGGCCGCCGCCGAAGAAGCGATCGCCGCACCGGCGCCGACAGCACCCAGGCGCAGCATTTCCCGACGATTCAATGACATCTTTTCCCCTTCGCTCATCCTTGGCTTCTAACAGAGCGAAGGTTAATCGCCGCTAACTATTTCATATTGTTGCCCCATTTGCCGCACACGCGGCTCGTTTCGTCGCAATTTCCGGGCCCATCGAGTTCGAACCTGCGCTTGAACTGTGCCAGGACCCCTGTTAGAGGGCGCGACCGTCGTGGCCACGCTGCGGCGAACGATATTGTATGCTCCGACTGCCGGTCTCCCAAAGGGTGAGATCATGGTTCCGGAGCTTAATCATTCGGAGTTGACGGGCCTTTTATGCAGATCATCGTTCGCGACAACAACGTCGACCAAGCGCTGCGCGCGCTCAAGAAGAAGCTGCAGCGCGAGGGCGTTTACCGTGAGATGAAGCTGCGTCGGCATTACGAGAAGCCGTCCGAGAAGCGGGCCCGGGAGCGGGCGGCCGCGATCCGGCGCGCCCGTAAGCTGGAGCGCAAGCGCGCCGAACGCGAAGGCGTGCGTTAATTTCCTACCTCCCGAGCCGGCGGAGCTGAACCAATGTCCGTAAGCACGCTCGCTCATCCCGCCGGTCAGCGCAAATCGTCGGCCAAGTTCTGGCTCGGCATGCTGTTCGTCATTGCCGCAGGGATCGGTCTCGCCTGGCTGGGCGCCGGATCGCTTCGCGGCAAGACCACCGCCAGCGGCCTGCAGTTCCGCACCATCCAAGCCGGCACGGGGCCGCTCATCAAGGAAATGGATGGCGCGATGATCGAATATGAAGGTCGGCTATCAGACGGCACTGTCTTCGATGCGAGCGCAGAGCGCGGGCCGCAGCCGATCATTCCAGCACAAATGATACCGGGCTTCCGGGAAGCCCTGACGATGATGCAGCCGGGCGGGAGCTATCGCGTCTTTATTCCGTCGAAGCTCGCTTATGGAGCGGAGCCGCCGGCCGGAGCGCCAATCCCGCCGAACGCGGATCTCGAGTTCGACGTTAAAATTGGCCAGGTGGTTCCGAACGCCGGGCTGATGGTGCAGCAGCAAATGCAGCAGCAGCAGCAGCAGCAGACGCCACCCTCGTCACCGCCCAGATAAGCTTATTCCGGCCGGGCTTCCTGCTTCGGCCGAAGCGAAGTGCCGGCACGGCCGCCGCGGAGCGCGGCGAACCAGCTGACCGGGTTCCAGAGCTTGGTGGTGCCGTCGAGCGAGAAAGTGATGAACTCGGCGCGGCCGCCGATATTCTCCCATGGCACCGCGCCTCCGAGCCCGTTGTCCGGCGGCCCCAGGGGGAAGCGGCTGTCGGCGCTGCGGTCGCGGTTGTCACCCATCAGGAAGACGTGGTCCGCGGGCACCCGAACCGGGCCGAAATCGTCGCCCGGGCTTCGGCCGAGGTCGGTGGTCTCGTAGCTCACCCCGTTGGGAAGCGTTTCGCGGACAATTGGCAGCCGGCAGTAGTCGCGGCCCCCGGCGCCTTTGGCCCTGAAGCCCGAAAACTCGATGCCGCACGGTACGTTGGCGTCGACCGGCACCATCGCCGGCGGGCGCGGCTCCCATTGCACCATCTCACCGTTGAGGATCAGCCGTCCGCCGCGAACTTCGACGGAATCCCCGGGAAGGCCGATCACGCGCTTGATGTAATCGTCGCTTTGGCCCGGCGGGGTGACGATGACGACGTCGCCCGGCTTGGGCATCTTGCCGAGCA
>JACCSV010000219.1 GCA_013812805.1 Sphingomonas sp.
CGGTAATCCATGCTGTTGTTCATGTGCGTCAGATAGACCTGTCCGATGTTAAGGTCGCGTGCCCAGCCAAGCACGCCGTCGAGATAGGCATGGGTCGGGTGCGGCCGGCGCTGCAGGCAGTCGCAGACCATCACCTCCGCACCTTCGTACAAGCTCGCCATGTCATCCGTCATCTGGCTGAAATCAATAGCATAAACTGCCGACCGGCCATTTTCGTCGAAGCGTAGTCCAAGGGAGGCGATGTCGCCATGCGGCTGATCGACGAAGCGGACCTTGGCATTGCCCAGCGTCAACTCCTTGCCTGCCACCACCGGTTCCACAACCGCCGCGTAAAAGCCCGAGCCGGCGAAGGCGTAGCCGAAGCGATCCTGCAGCCGCTCGATGACGAAGCGCCGGGCATGGAGCGGGATCGGACGTTTCCGCCGCTGCGCGAGCGGCCGAAGCTCGTCGATGCCGTGGCAATGGTCGGCATGGTCGTGAGTCACCACCAGCGCGTCGATCTCGCCGACGTTGGCGTCGAGCAATTGCTGGCGAAGGTCCGGGCCGCAGTCGACCAGCAGCCGCTCGCCGCCGCTTTCGGCCAGCAGTGAGCAGCGCAGGCGGCGGTTGCGCGGTTCGTTCGGGTCACAGGCGCCCCAGTCCGGGCCGATCCGGGGCACGCCGGCGGAAGTGCCGCAGCCCAGGATCCTTAGCTTCACGCTGCTGCCCGGCCGAACAACCGATAGAAATTCGCCGTCGTGGCGTCAGCGAGCGCGTCGGGCTCCTCCCCGCGAAGCTCGGCGAGGAAGGCGGCGGTGTCGGCGACGAACGCCGGCTCGCAGGTCTTGCCACGATTGGGCACGGGCGCGAGGAACGGCGCGTCGGTCTCCACCAGCAGCCGGTCGAGCGGGATCTCCCTGGCGGTCTGCTGCAGGTCCTTGGCGTTCTTGAAAGTGACGATCCCCGACAGCGAGACGAAAAAGCCAAGTTCGAGCCCCTTGCGCGCCAGCTCAGCGCTGCCGGTGAAGCAGTGGAGCACGCCAGTCACGCCTCCCTCTTCCACCGCTCGCTCAAGGATCTCAGCGGTGTCGTCTTCGGCATCGCGGGTGTGGACGACCAGCGGCAGCCCGGTCGCCCGCGCCGCTTCGATGTGCGCCTGGAAGCGTTCGCGCTGGGCGGCGCGATCCGACTTGTCGTAATAATAATCGAGGCCGCATTCGCCGATCGCGATCACACGGGGATGAGCAGCGCCTTCGATGAGCGCCGTGGCGCCGAGCTCGGGATGGGCGTCGGCTTCGTGCGGGTGGACCCCGACGCTTGCCCAGACGTCGGGGTTGCGTGTCGCGACGCCGATGACGTCGCTCCACTCGCGCTGGCGCGTCGAGATGTTGAGGAACGCGGTCACGCCTCGAGCCCGGGCGGCGTCGAGCACTTCGTCTTGGCGCTCAGCAAGCCCGTCGTAATTGAGGTGGCAGTGGCTATCGACCAGCTTCACGCGCCCTTCTCCTCCAGCTCCAGGCGCGGAAACAGTGGCACCGGCTGGCCGATCGGCGCCTGCCGTCCGGCATCGACGACGTCGACAAGCTTCTGCGCCGAGGTGGGGATCACCGGCACCACCGCTTCGGCGAGCCTGCGGATGGCGGCGACCAGCGTGCCCAGCACCTCGGCCATGCGCTCCGGGTCGGTCTTGCGCAGCGCCCAGGGCGCGGCGGCGTCGACATAAGCATTGCAGGCGAACACCGCGCTCATCCAGGCTTCAAGCCCCGCAGAGAATGCGAAATCCTCGAACCTGGCGGTCAGCTCGGTGACGGCCTTGTCCACCTGGCCGAAAAGTTCGGCATCCTCCGATCGCTCTCCCGCAGCCGGAATGACGCCGTCCAGATTCTTGAAAATCATCGACAGAGTGCGCTGCGCCAGATTGCCGAAGCTGTTGGCCAGTTCTGCGTTGACGCGGTTGACGATGGCTTCGGCGGAATAGCTTCCGTCCTGGCCGAAAGGCACCTCCCGCATCAGGAAATAGCGTAGCGCGTCGACCCCGAAGCTGTCCGCGAGGGCAAGCGGGTCGACGACATTGCCGATGCTCTTCGACATCTTCTCGCCGCGGCTCAGCAGGAAGCCGTGACCGTAGACCTGGCGGGGAAGCTCGAGGCCCGCCGAGATCAGGAAGGCCGGCCAGTAGACGGCGTGGAAGCGGACCACGTCCTTGCCGATCATGTGCACGTCGGCGGGCCAGTAGCGGCGCCAGTCCCCGGTCTCGTCGGGATAGCCGAGGCCGGTGATGTAATTGGTGAGCGCGTCGAGCCACACGTACATCACATGGCCGTCGCTTCCCGGCACCGGCACGCCCCAGTCGAAGCTGGTGCGCGAGATCGACAGGTCGGTGAGCCCACCCTCGACGAAGCGAAGCACCTCGTTGCGGCGGCTGTCGGGGCGGATGAAGTCGGGGTTGGCGGCATAATGGTCGAGCAATTTCTTGCCGTACGCCGAGAGTCGGAAGAACCAGCTTTCTTCCGCCGTCCATTCGACCGGCGTGCCCTGCGGCGACAATTTCTCGCCACCCTCGCCCGCTGTCAGCTCGCTTTCTTCGTAAAAGGCTTCGTCGCGGACCGAATACCAGCCCTCGTAACGGCCGAGGTAGAGGTCGCCCTTTGCCTCCATCGCTTTCCAGATCGCCTGGCTGGCGCGGTGATGGTCGGGCTCCGAGGTGCGGATGAAGCGATCGTAGGAAACCTCAAGACGGTCGCACATGTCTTGGAAAAGTTGAGACATTTTATGCGAAAACTCACGCGGCTCGACGCCTTCGGCGCGCGCCGCCTGGGCCATTTTCAGGCCGTGCTCGTCGGTGCCGGTTTGAAAGCGGACGTCGCGGCCGCGGCTGCGCTGGAAGCGGGCGATGACGTCCGCGGCGATCGCTTCATAGGCGTGGCCGATGTGCGGCGGGCCGTTGGGGTAGCTGATCGCGGTCGTGATGTAGAAGGGCTCGGCCACGGCTGCGCCCTAGCCGCGCCCGCCCGCGGCTTCAAGGAACGCGCGGGGGAGCGACCGAGGCGAGGATTCCGCCGAGCTGGAAGACGGTGGCGGCGGGATCCAGCGACAGCCGCGGCGCCACCGCCGTCAGCTCGCGGATGCGGTCGTAGGCGGATAGAGCCCGCTCGCGCTGCAATGCAGGCAAGCTGCGTGCTTCGCGCACCAGCAGCGAGGGGAGCAAGTCGAGGAAAGCCCGATAGCGGTCGGTCGAGCCCTTCTTGGCAAGCTCGTCAGCCAGCGCCACCCGCCGCTCATTGAATGGGTCACCATCCTCCAAGATCGCCAGCGCCTTGGCTTCGAGGGGCGCCAGGTTGAGCTCGGCCGTGGCCAGCGCCAGCCCTACGGAGCCGCCGGCGACGTCGATCAACCGCCGGCGCTCGGCCGCGGTCGATTCCGGCAGGCGACGCTCAAGGACCGACGTCATGGCGTCCTCGTCGAGCCTGCGCAGGTCGAGACGGCGGCAGCGCGAGCGGACCGTCGGCAGCAGCCGCCCCGGCGCGTGGCTGACAAGGAAGAAGACAGTGTTGGGCGGCGGCTCCTCGAGCATTTTGAGGAGCGCGTTGGCACCTTCCCGCTCGAGGTCGTCGACCGCGTCGATCACCACCGCTCGCCATGCCGATAGCGCCGGCGTCAGGTTTAGGAACTCGCCGAGCGAGCGCACCTGCTTGACGGTGATGTTGCGGGCCAGCCCTTCGGCCTTCTCTTTGGGAAGCCGCTCCAGCCAGCGCATGTCGGGATGGCTGCCGGCGCCAAGCAGGCTGGCGATGCGATGGTCTTCCGGGGTCCACAGCCCGTCGGCCTCGAACGCCGGCCCGGCGGCTTCGGCGAGCATCCGCAGCGTCGCGGTTTTGGCGAAGTGCGCCTTCCCCACCCCGCGCGGGCCAGCGATCAGCCAGGCATGGTGGAGGGCACGCGAATCCCAGGCGCCGCGGAACTGCTCGACGGCGCTGTCGTGGCCGGCAATCACGGCAGCAAGTCCGCGATCGCATCGAGCAGTCGCCCGGTGACGTCATCAGGCGCGCCCGAGGCGTCGACCAGCCGCACCCGCTCCGGCTCCTCGGCGGCGATGATCCGGAACGCCGCCTCGACCCGCTGATGGAAGTCGGTGGAACGGCCGCCGATGCGGTCGCTGCCCTCGGAATCCCGGACCTGCGCCCGCTGGTGGCTGTCGTCGAGAACGAGGACGAGCGTGCGATCAGGAAGGAAGCCGCCGGTCGCGAACTCGTGCAGCTGCCGGACCCGCTCGATACTCAAGCCGCCAGCCCCGCCCTGGTAGGCGAGCGAGGAATCGATGAAGCGGTCGCTGAGCACCCAATGGCCGCGCTCCAGCGCTGGGCGAATGGTCTTCTCGACATGGTCGGCGCGGGCCGCGGCGAACAGCAACGCCTCGGCCTCGATCGTCCAGCGGCCGTCGTCGCCTTGCAGCAGCAGCTTGCGGATGGTCTCGGCGCCCTCGCTGCCGCCAGGCTCGCGGGTCGTCACGCAGTCGAGCCCGCGGCCCTGCAGCGCCTCGCTCAGTGCCCGGAGCTGCGTCGACTTGCCGACCCCCTCCCCGCCTTCGAGGCTGATGAATCGCCCGCGAGCTGGCGTGCTGGCGCTCACGCCATTCCGAGCAGCGACTTGAAGCCGACCCAGGCGCGGGTGAAAAA
>JACCSV010000223.1 GCA_013812805.1 Sphingomonas sp.
TACCCGCATCCGCGCGGGAATAGCTGGCAAAGATCCGGGAGATCCCAGCCTCCCTTGAAAGTTGTGCGCCGAAGCGCGCCGACGTTCAAGTGGAGGGCGCTAGTTCCGCTTTCCGCCCATTCGAGACACTAGGTGATGGGACGCTGCCGTGGGTCCAGAGGAGGTCAACTTCGCGCCGCGATTGAGCTAAAGCGCGTCAACTCGGAAAAGCCTGAAAACGCGCCCCGGCCGCGTTTGGGTGGTGCTTGGGATGAGCCGGTGCGGTTGCTTGCAGCTGGCACTAAGCCACTAGCGAATAACGCTTTTCCGAAACGCTACCACTGCCTTCGTAATGATGGGGTCAGGTGTTCGAGTCACCTAAGCGGCACCAGACTTTCAACAGACAATTCGACCTTGGGCGCCTGACCTGGGCGACAGGCTCCGTTGTTTTCCAGTCAGCGGCACCGGATGTTCAGACCGGCGCACCGGAAGTTACGCGAACGTCATGTCCTCCATTACAACAACTGGGGAGTCCTTGCTGCCCAGTGACTGTTGCTGCGCTGCAGCCGCGTCCTCGACACTAACGAGCAAGTGGTAATTTCCACTTGGATCACCTTCGCCAGTGCCGTTGTCGACGCCGGCGATGGTTATATAGTACGTGCCCGACGTCGTTGCTTGATAGGTGAGAAAGGAATCAAACGGCGATACGGTGCCGACGTCAAACATATCGTCGTTGTCATTCTCCGCAACGACATTGCCCGCCGAATCCAAAAGGCTAATGACGGAGTCCAGGTTTGAAACCAGCTCGGGGTCGAAACCGCCATCGACATCGAGCGTAATGGTCTCGCCGGCATCCAGGTGAATCGCGAACACGTCGACGTCCGTGTCGTCCGCTATTTCCCCGCGCAGCTCTACGGAGGGCGCGCCGGGATCGGTGAGGTTTGGATCGTCGAACGGGTTGATCATCAGTTGATCTCTGTCGACTTGATTGGCCGTTTCGATCGTGTCGTTCGGCTCGACCTCGACCAGGACATTGGTGCCGAAAAAGCTTTGCGGGATGACTTGAGCTGTACTTGTGATTGTCAGCTGACCCAACTTGGCCTCGCCGGTGCTTGTATCGATCACCAGGCTGAGGGTCTCGCCGGCGAACTGAATCGACGTTCCAACGGTCCCAAGCGGTATGGAAACAGACACATCGCTAGAAGCAATAATTGCCTGCGATCCGGACAGTCGAACCGTATATGTTCCGGCATCGCCAGGCAGCACGATCGTGTCACCACCCGCATTGAAAGAGGCGTCTAGAGTAATATTTCCTCTGGTGATTGTTATCACTTCGCCGCCTGAACGGGTACCGATGACGGTGACAGTGCCACCGATATCAACGTCCTCACCCGGCGTGGTAAGTATCAGCCGTGCCATAATATTTTCTCCAAACTTCGAATCGTGGACGTTAATCCGATGGCCCGCTCACAATACCACATTTGATAAAGTGCAGCGGCGAAAGTGTTGGCTATCCGAAAAGACGAAGTCGGCGTGGGTTAGGACGGTCCCCGCGGTATTTTGCGCGCGCCGTCGCGTTTTGCCGTCGGCAATCCTGGTGGATCGCGGTCCCTCAAGCGGCGCCTAGGTTCACGCTTTCTCCTCCCATGTCCTTGCGCTTGCCCGGCGGCGGCCCCACTTTTGTGCAATGCAGCATAAACTGGCTGCGGACGGTGCTTGCCGGTGGCGGCGGCAACACGGAGGAGCTGAGTCATGCGCCGCCTGGGCAAAATCGTTTCACAACTGACCGCGTCTAGCCGGGCGATGAGCAGGCCGACTGCCAACGACGATGGCCGGCTGGTTCCCCTGACCGGGTTCGGCTCCAATCCCGGCGACCTCGACGCCCGGATCTACCTGCCGGCAGACGCGCCGGGCGCGCTGGTGGTGGTCCTTCACGGCTGCACCCAGACCGCAGCCGGCTATGACCTGGGCAGCGGTTGGTCGCAGCTGGCCGAACGCCACGGTTTCGCGCTCCTGTTCCCGCAGCAGCGCCGCGCCAACAATCCCAATCTCTGCTTCAACTGGTTTGCGCCGGGCGACGCGCGCCGAGGACGTGGTGAAGCCCTGTCGATCCGCCAGATGATCCAGCATTTGGCAGCCAAGTACCGCCTGGAGTCGTCGCAAACCTTCATAACCGGCCTGTCCGCAGGCGGCGCCATGACCTCGGTCATGCTCGCTTCCTACCCCGAGCTGTTTGCGGGGGGCGCGGTCATCGCCGGGCTTCCGTTCGCCACTGCCAACACGGTTCCCGAGGCGCTCGAGCGAATGCGCGGGCAGGGGGCGCCGTCGCGTCGGGAGCTGGCCGCGCGTGTCCTGGCAGCGACCGATCACAAGGGCCCAGGCCCGACCCTGTCGGTATGGCATGGCACGCAGGATTCGGTCGTCGAGCCATCGAATGCGACCGCGCTCGTCGATCAATGGCGAGACTTGCACGGTCTCGGCACGACCAGCGGGGCGGTCGAGACGGTCCAAGGCCATCGCCGCGAAGCCTGGCGCGATTCCGGCGGACGCGCGGTCATCGAGCGGTACGATATCCGCGGGATGGGGCACGGAACCCCGCTCGACACCAGCGACGGTGGATGCGGAGTCGCCGGCCCGCACATGCTGGACGTAGGGATCTGCTCGACGCAGCTGATCGCGGCTTCGTGGGGTCTGGTTGCTCACGAAGCAATTAAGCGCGAATCCCGCAGCGCCCCGCAGCAGCGCCATGCCGACCCGACGACCGCCGAGTCCCCGCCAACGCGTTCGGTCGGGCCCGCAGCCGTTATCGAGGACGCGCTGCGGTCAGCAGGGTTGATGCGCTAAGGCGCGCCGATCGCTAGAATCGGAACTCGCTCTGCTGGCCGGAACGGTTGAAGGCGAAGACCTTGATCGCCTCGCCGCCGCCGTGGCCGCCGTGGACTTCCATGCCCGGGGAGCCAGCTGGCATTCCGGGGACGGCAATGCCGGTGATGCCCTTGGGCTTGGTCCGAAGCAGCTTGTCGATCGCGGCGAACGGCACGTGGCCCTCGACGACATAGCCGCCAACCCGCGACGTGTGGCAGGAGGTCAAGGCTTCGGGAACGCCGAGCTTGGTCTTGACCAATGCCATCTGGCGGGTGGGTACGACCCTGACCGGATAGCCCGCAGCTTTGGCGAGGTCCGCCCATTTGCCGCAGCAGCCGCAGCCGGGGTCGCGATAGGTGGTCATCGCCGGCTTGGCATCTACCGCCGCGCTCGCCACTCCGCCCAGCGCGAGCGCGCCGGCGGTTGCCGCACCCGCCCACATTGTTTCCCGTCTCGACCAATCGCGCATTTGTCTCTCCGCTACTTGCCGGCTCCCTATCGCATCAACCACCTAACCGCGAGATGAATATGGCCAGCCGCTCTAACCCGATCCGACTGGCGGACGCGTTGCGCGGCGATAAGCACCGTTTTGGCGAGGAAAATCCTCAAACCACAATGCGTGACGACCGCGCGCCGGCGGACGTCGGAGTTTTAGCGCCGATTTGAACCGGTAAGTAGTGTCTCGTTAGCCAGCTAACCCCCAGATGAAGCACGCGTTTTTCGAAAGGGGTTAGTGTGCGTTTCAGCGAGCAGAGAGTTTTTGTCGTGTTCGGCACTCGTCCCGAAGCGATCAAGCTTGCGCCAGTAGTTCTTGCCCTCCGCAAGCATGGTTCGTTCGCCGTGCAGGTGTGCGCGACCGGCCAGCACCGGGACATGGCCGGGCCGGTCTGCGACTTTTTCGGGATCACGCCCGACTTCGACCTTGCGGTGATGCAGCCCGGGCAGAGCCTGGAAGCGCTCACCGCGGCCATTCTCTCGACCCTGCCGGACGTATTCCGCGCGGTTCAGCCGGACCTGGTGATCGTCCAGGGCGACACCGCGACCGCTTACGCGGCGGCACTCTGCGCCTTCTTCCACAGGGTTCGGATCGCTCACGTCGAAGCCGGACTTCGAACTTTCGATCTTGGCGCCCCGTGGCCGGAGGAAGGCTTTCGCTCGATGATCGGGCGCCTCGCCGACTATCATTTCGCGCCGACCCAGGGCGCTTACCGCAATCTCATCGAGGAGGGCGCGCGGGGCGAGCTTGTCGTTACCGGCAACACCGTCGTCGATGCCGCCCGAATTGCCGCCGCGCGTCTCGAAGGCGTGCATTCGCGCCAGATCGCGCTTCGGCTCGGCGTTTCCTCGACCGGGCGCAAGAGAATCTTGTTCACGATGCACCGGCGCGAGAGTTTCGGCGACGGCGTCCAGCGCGTGCTGGTCGCGCTCGACGAGATCGCTCGCAAAGAGGACGTCGAGATCCTGTTCCCGGTCCATCCCAACCCCAGCGTCCGCGAACCTGCGGAGCGGATCCTCGGCGGCAATCCGAATGTCCGATTGATCGAACCGCTCGGCTATGACGAGATCATTTTCGCGCTGCAGAACTGCTCCATACTGGTGACGGATTCCGGCGGCCTTGCCGAAGAAGCGCCGGCGTTCGGGACTCCGGCGCTGATCTTGCGCGAGTCCACCGAGCGCCCGGAATGCGTCGAGTGCGGCAACGCCATTCTCGTCGGTCAGGACGCCGCCAGGCTGAAGGCGCTGGTCGGCGAGCTGCTCACCGGCGGCGAACTTTACGCAAGCATGTCGTCGGCGCCCAATCCGTTCGGTGACGGGCGCGCCGCCGACCGCATCGCAACCCTCCTCGCCGGCCCGACCGCCGCCCGCCTCGTCGCCGCCGCCTAATGCCACGTCACCAAGCAAAGGGGTCTAAAGCCATGCATCGCATCACCACCTTCCTCATTCTCGCCGCCGCGGCGGTCGCGGCTTCGCCCGCCGCCGCTAACGACGGTGCCCAACCGCGCGCCACGACAGGCGACCCAACGGCGACACTTCGCCCGTTGCCGCCGGTGCCGCGGCCGGAATCGCAGGTAACGCTCTACAGCGGCTATTATTCGGCGAGCGACGGCTTCACCGACCGCTTCTTCGCCGGCGGCTTCCTTGATCGCTATTTCGGATCGACCGGGGTCCACGCGGACGTCGTTTACGTCAACCGCGAGGAGAATGCCGCTTACGGGGCGCTGGGGCTTTCGCAGCGGATCAACGGGCTCGGCCGGCTTAAGCTGATGGCGGGGACCTCGACCGGCAACCGGTCCATCCTGCCCAAGCTGTCGCTTCACGCCGGCCTTGAGCTAAGCCTGACCAAGGACACGATCGTGCGCCCGTCGGTTACCTACCGCCGCTTTCGCAACGATCGTTCGCACATCGCGCCGGAAGTACAAATCGCTCACTATTTCGGCGGCAATGCAGCCGGCTATTATGTCGCCCAGGTCGACGCTGGCCTGTCGCTCACCAACACCGACAACACCGGCTGGTCACTCGGCGGCGGGCTGACGAACGTGCGCAAGGACGGGCTTAGGCTCGGCTTAGCCGGGCGCAGCGGCCGAATGGCGTATGATTCACTGCTTGGGAGCGAGATCGATTCCCGCTTTTACGGCGGCGGCCCCAACGTCGGGTACCGATTCCTCGGCGGCCAGGAGATCTTCGTTCGCGGCGACGTCACCAGGAACAAATTCTACACCGTTACCGGCGCCTTTATCGGCTTCAAGACGGCGCTTTGAGTTTAGCCGTGGCAAGCCAGGCGGCCGATTTTGCGATCCAGTTCGCGTTCATGGCCCTGTTCGCCGTGAACGCACTGATCACGCTCGTATTCCTCGTCCGTCAGATCAGTTTCTCGATCGCTGCCGGCGCGCTTCCCGCGACCAGCCCGTTCAGCCGCGTGCAGCTCAAGGCCTGGCCAAGCGTCACGCTGATGGTCGCCGCGCACAACGAGGAGCAGGTGCTCGCTGGCTGCCTCGATCACCTGCTCGAGCTCGATTATCCCGCGAAAGGGCTGAAGATCATCGTCGTCAACGACCGTTCCCGAGACCGCACTGGGAAAATCCTCAACGATTACGTGCTTCGCTCGAACGGACGTATCCGCGCCGTCCATCGGCCGGACAACGCGTTGCCGGGCAAGCCGGCCGCGCTTGCCGACGCCTTTGGGCTGGTGACTTCCGAACTCGTCGTCTTCTTCGACGCCGATTATCTGCCGCATCCTCCTTTGCTCAAGAAGCTGGTCGCGCCGTTCGTCGATCCCGAAGTCGGCGCGACGATGGGCCGCGTCGTTCCCTACAACACGCAGACCAACCTGCTCACTCGTTTGCTCGATCTCGAGCGCCGCGGCGGATATGCGGTCGACCAGGCGGTGCGCTCGCACTGGAACCTGCTGCCGCAGTTCGGCGGCACGGTCGGCGGCGTGCGGATGTCCGCGCTTCGCCAGGTCGGCGGCTGGACCGCGGATACTCTGGCCGAAGAAACGGACCTCACCTACCGCCTGTTCGCCTCCGGCTACATCGTCGAATATGTCGACGATGCGATGTGCTTCGAGTAATCGCCGGTCGACTGGCAGGTGCGGTTCAAGCAGGTTCGTCGCTGGGCGTGCGGGCACAACCAGTGCCTGTTCCGCTACTTCAAGTTGACGGTGGCGACGGTGCATCAGCCGCTGCTTCGGCGCCTCGACGCGGCGCTGGTGCTGCTGGTTTTCCTGTTCCCGACATTCTCGTTGCTGGGGCTCATCGCAGCGATGGTCTATCCGACGCTCTACGCTTTCCCTCCGTTCAACTTTGCGGTGATTTCGGTGTTCAGCTTTGTCGTCGCATTCGGGAATTTCTCGCCTTACTTCCAGATCGTCACCGCGGTTCTGCGCGACCGGCAGCCCGAAGCAGTGGTGATGCTTCCTCTGATCTTTCTGTCCTCGGCGATCTCGATGATTGCCGCTGTCGCGGGCCTTGCGCTGGCGGTGCGCGGTGCGCTGTTCGACCGCCACCTGCAGTGGGACAAGACCAAGCGCTTCCGGGGAGCGACAGCCGATGCCCTGGCCTGAGCTGGTCTTCGATGCGCCGGGAGTCGCCCGAGCTTCGGTTGCGGCCGGAATCCTGCTCGTCATATTCATCGTTCACGCGCTCTACTTCGCATCCCGCAAGGCCAGCGACGGCCAACAGCGGATCGCACTCGACGACCTTACCGACCTGTCGGGGGCCGGCTCCGGCTGCACCGCCGGGCTTACCGTCGTCCACGGTGTTCGCCAGCAATTCGACGCCCGGACCCGCAACTCGACCCCAGCAGTCCTGGCGTTGCCCGACATGGATGCGCCGCCGAGCGCCGGCCTTCCGCTGCGCATTCGCGGCGCGAAGCTGTTCAGCAACGAGCAGGTCCTGCAGACGCTGATCTGCGACGACGACCTGACCGTGCGCGACAGCGTCCTTTTCTTTCAGCCGCTCAAGATTGCCGGCGACCTCATCGTCGAAGGTGACGCGATTTTTCTCCAGCCGGTGATCGTCAACGGGGTGATGCGAGTCACCGGAACTGCTCATTTCGCGGCCGGCGTGGTGGCCAAGGGCGACGCGATGATTGAGGGCGCGCTGGCCGTCGGCTCGGACTGCGAGCCCGGATGGGCCGTTATCCGCGAGCTCGGGCTCGAGCACCGGCTCAAGCTCAACGGCACGCTCGTCGCCGGCCGCGCGGTCGAGTTCAGGAGAGCCGCGTGACGAGCAGACAAGCCCGGCTGGCGGCCGCCCTCGTCGTCGCTTTCACCGCCTACGGGGCTTGGGCGGCGTTGACATCGGCAATGATCAGCGCGGTTTACGGCGTCGACTGTCGGCAGCAATATTTCAGGATCGCCTGCGATTTTTCGAACGACACGGTTGCGGCGAGCGCGTCCTACCCGGCGATGCTCGCATTGCTCTTGGCCGCCGTGGCCGCGGTTCACTGGCGCTGGCGAAGCGCTTCGGCCTATCCCTTTCTGATGCTGTCGGCGGCGCTGTGCGGCGGCGCGCTCGCCTGGGACATGGCTGCCAGTCAGCCGGTCCTGCTGGCGCCCAAGATCATCAACGACACGATCAACATTCTCGGCACAGTGCTCGCCGCGAGCTTCACGCTGCTGGTGATCCTGTGCAGGCGCACCGACTTTCCCCTGGGCAGCTTTGCTCTGGCAGTGCTTGCATCCTACACGCTGACGCTGGTTTCGGTGATCGCCTTCGTGGAGCTTAGCAGCAGCGTCTTCGGGGTGACCGAGCTTTTCCTGCTTTACGTCATCTACGCTTTTGGCTCGTTTACCGTCCACCTGATGACGGTGTGCGGCTTTGTCGCCAAGCTTCGCGACACCGAAGTTCCGGCATGACCGGGCGAATCAACCGCGACTTGACGGTCGATGGCCTGCGCGGGCTGACGCTGCTGGTCATCGTCTTTACCCACTATGTGCCGACCAGCTTCTTCTCGCTGAACATCGCCCGCCCGGCCGCCGCGGTGATGCTGACGGTGACCGGCTATTATTTCATGATGATCGTCGAGCGCGATAGCGGCTTTGCCGGCCCGGTGCGCGATCGCGCCGCTGCCGCAGCCCGGCTGTTCCTGCAGCGGCACATGCGCATCTGGCCGACGATCGCCGGCGTGATCCTGCTCTACGTGCTGCTCGGCTATGTCGATCAGGGCCCCACCACCACCCAGATCCATCATACCTGGCCGCTCTACCTCGCCTACATGGGCAATGTCGTGAAGATGCTGTTCGAAGCCGAAGCCTTCCCTGCGCAATTCTGGCTGATCGCTGCCCAGGAACAGTTCGTGCTCCTCGCGCTCGCTGCATTGGTCATCGTCGGCCGCGGCCGGATCAAGGGCGTGCTCATGGTCGCGGTTGTGGTCGGCGTTGTCGCGCGTATCGTCGGCTGCTGGATCTGGATGCCCGACCAGCCCGCGCTGGCGACCGAAAGTCCGTTCGCCATCGCCGATGCCGTGGGACTGGGAATGCTCAGTCGGATCGGGATCAGCGCGGGCGAGAGCAAGACCGGCCTGCGCCGCGGCTTCGTCGCCGCTGCGATCGCGACTTTGTTGCTCGCCGTAATTTTGCCCAACACTTTTGCGGTCTATTTCGGGCTGGTGCCGCTGCTAATGGCGCTGGTTGGCTGCATCTTCATTTTCCACCTCGCCGACGAAGTGCGGGTTCGGCGGTTGCAACGCTCGGTGCTGACCTCTCCTGTGTTCGTGCTGCTCGGCCAGATGTCACTGTCGCTGTTCATGCTGCACCCGCTGGTCAACACCATCCTTAACCTTGCCTTCGCCCATTATGCCCGCGAAATCTTGCCGTGGTGGGCGCTTTCCTTGGTCGGTCCGCCCTTGTCGCTAGTCGTTGCTTATGGATATTTCCGGGCAGTCGAAGTGCCGATCAGACGGCTTCGCAGGCGCCGGGCCGCGGCCCCCCAGCAGGTCGCGCGGGAAGACAGGGTCGCGCTCGCCTAGGCCGCGGTGATCACGCGTCCGACGCATTCGCCGAACCCGATGCGCACCGCGCCTTCGGCTTCGCACCAGGCTTTCAGCGTCAATTCGTCGCCGTCCTCGAGGAAGTTTCGAGTCTCGCCGCCGGCAAGCTCGACCGGCGCTGCCCCGCCGCGGCTGATCTCGAGCAGCGATCCCAGGCCGCTGTCGCTCTCGGTGGACAAGGTGCCAGTGCCGATCAAGTCGCCGGGCTGGAGGTTGCACCCGTTCGACGCGTGGTGAGCAACGATCTGCGCAGCGCTCCAGTACATCGCCGCGTCGGCGCTGCCACGCGATAGCCGGTGCGCAGGCAGACCCTGCTCGCGCATGCTCGCGGTCGACAACGTCACTTCGAGCTGGATGGCGAGCGCGCCGCGCTCGCGGTCGGCGGCATCGTCGAGGTAGGCCAGGGGCTGCGGGTCGTCGTCCGGCCGCGGCGGCATCGCCTTGCGGAACGGCGCCAACGCCTCGGCCGTGACCACCCAGGGTGAGACACTAGTGAGGAAATTCTTGGCGAGAAACGGACCAAGCGGCTGATATTCCCACGCC
>JACCSV010000231.1 GCA_013812805.1 Sphingomonas sp.
TGGCCAGTTCACCGCCGCAGACACCCGAGAACCCGACTGCCCCACAGCCCCACTCGCCTGTACCAGGGCCGGACGAGACGCAGCCGGCGCAACCAAGCATTGATGACCCAGCCCCCGCGAACGATCCACCGACAGAGCCGGTCTGGACCACCCACTAAGCGACCACTGCCAAGCGTGGTAAAGAATGAGGGAACGACGCACTAGAAGCGGCGGTTTTTCCTCACAGAGTTAGGCGGACACACCCTTTCCGCCACGCTTGATCAGGGAGTGCCTGCTCACGGCTCAGCAAATGCCGAAATCGCGGTCCGGTAGAGTGTGACCGCTAATGTCTGTTTTGGGTGGAAAGCGGACATTGGTCGGACGGTATCCGGCCCTGCAATCTTCCTGAACGCTCGGGCCCGCCGGCCAGTCCTGCGTCGCCCCACTAAGTTCGTCGATACTCCCCAGCCGTTGATCGAAACACCTGCGTTGTGCCAACTCCTGCGCATTGACGCTCCGAAGGCGTAGCATCATAAGCGCCGTATTGGTGCTATAGAACAGTCATACGGAGCAAGCGCTACATGCTAGAGCTAAATGGTGTCAGCCATGTGTATGCTAACGGCACACGCGCTCTCGATGATGTAAGCCTGTCGATCCCGCGCGGCATGTACGGTCTGCTTGGGCCGAACGGCGCGGACAAGTCGACACTGATGCGGATAATCGCGACGCTGCAGACTCCCACCAAAGGCTCGATCCGCTTCGGCGACATCGACGTGATCGCGGAGCCCGAGAAACTGCGACGGACTCTCGGTTATCTTCCCCAGGATTTCGGCGTCTATCCGCGGGTCACTGCTTACGACATGCTCGATCACCTGGCTGTCCTGAAGGGCATCGCTTCGTCCGCCGACCGCAAGGGGACAGTAGAGACACTGCTCCACCAGGTGAACCTGTGGCCGGTACGCAAGAAAGCGCTGGCGGGATTTTCGGGCGGCATGCGGCAGCGCTTCGGCATCGCCCAGGCGCTGATCGGCAATCCGGAGCTGATCATCGTCGACGAGCCGACCGCCGGCCTCGACCCCGAAGAGCGCAACCGCTTTCTCAACCTGCTCGCCGAGATCGGCGAGAACGTCGTGGTTATCCTTTCCACCCACATCGTCGCCGACGTCGCGGATCTGTGCCCGCGCATGGCGGTGCTGGCCGGCGGCCGCATCCAGCTTGAAGGCGCGCCGCTCGAGCTCATCCAGTCCACGAGAGGCAGTATCTGGATGAAGGCGATAGAGCGCTCCGAGCTCGACAATTACAAGGCGGGCTACCAGCTCATTTCCACCCGCCTGTTCGCCGGCCGAACCCTGGTTCACGTCCTGTCTGACACGGACCCGGGCAACGGCTTCACCGCCGTCGAGGGGGACCTCGAAGACGTCTACTTCGCAACCCTCGCTTTATCCCGCCGCGCAGCCTGAGCTGACACGACGATGCTCAGCAAAATCGCGGCCTTCGAGTTCCGCTATCAGGTGACGAGCCCCCTCTTCATGGCGGCGGCGGCCTTTTTCATCCTGGCCTCTTTCGCCGACATGGCAGGGTTCAAGCTCATCATGATCGGGGGCGGGAATGTCCTGTTCAACAGCCCGCACTCGATCATCGTCTATCACCTCGGTGTGTCGTTCCTCTTCCTGTTCGTGGGCGCCGCCTTCATTTCCAACGTCATCGTGCGCGACGATCAGACCGGTTTCGGATCGATCCTCCGCTCAACGCAGATCACGAAATTCGATTATCTATTCGGCCGATTTCTCGGGGCCTTCGCTGTCGGTGCGCTGATAATGGCGGCCGTCACTTTCGGCGCATTGCTCGGCACGTTCATGCCTTTCGCCAAGGAGATGTTCGGGCCCAACCGTCTCTCCGGTTTCGCCTATGGCTATGGCCTGTTCGCGCTGCCTAACGCGCTGATCATTTCCGCGATTCTTTTCGCGCTCGCCACCGCGACGCGCTCAACAGCCGGAACCTTTATCGGCGTGATAGGACTCCTGGTCTTCTACTTCCTGTCACAGGGACTGATGGGGGGCCAGCCGCAGCTTCTCGGTTTCAGCGCGTTCGTCGATCCGTTCGGCATGTCCACCTACATGGCGAGTTCCAAATATTTCACGGCAGCGGAGCTCAACGCCGGCGTTGTACCCGTTACCAACTTGATCGTGCAGAGCAGGCTGTTCTGGGTCGCAGTGTCGATCGTCCTTCTGGCGCTTACCTATCGTCTCTTCCGGTTTTCCGACCGCGGCATGTCGCGGCGGCAACAGCGCAAGCTCCAGCGTGCGGCCGCGCTCGCATCGCCGTCTTCGGCTGCCGCCCCGGCCACGCAATTCAACCGGCTGGCAGAACCCCGCTTCGACAGCCGTACCGGCCTGAAGCAGTTCGTCGCCCGCGCCGGAATGGAAGCGCGATACATCCTCAAAAGCCCGGTTTTCCTGATCCTGCTCACCATCGCCTTCCTGATCACGCTTCCGGGTCTGTTGGGCGCCTCGGGCTTTCTCGATGGGGCGCTCTATCCGCTCACCTCGGTATCTGTGCCGATAATCCAGGCAAGCTTCGCCACGATTTTGATCATCATCGCCACTTTTTACGGCGGCGAGCTCGTGTGGCGCGAGCGCGAACGGAGGATCCACGAGATCATCGACGCCACGCCGCTTCCCGCATGGGCCCTGATGCTCCCGAAGATGCTCGGGCTGGCGCTGGTTCTGTTCGCGACCCTGCTCGTTGGAATGGCGGTCGGCATCCTCGTGCAGCTGCTGGACGGCGGCGTAGATATCGCGCTCGGCGAATATTTGCTTTGGTACCTCATGCCCGGCGCAGTGGACGCCCTCCTGATCGCGGCGCTGGCAGTTTTCGTCCAGGCGCTCAGTCCCAGCAAATATGCGGGCTGGGGCGTGATGGTTCTCTACATCATCCTTCTGTTTGTCGGGCCGAGCCTGGGACTTGAGCATCCGCTCTTCCTCTACGGCAGCGTCCCCGCCGCGCCTCAGCTCGACGCCGTACCTCTGTCCGACATGGCCGGCACCGGCTATTTCGGCGCGGCGGCCTGGTGGTTCCGGCTGTTTTGGGTAGCGACGGCGGCTCTGCTTCTCCTCGCGGTGCACCTGCTATGGCCGCGCGGCACCGAACAGCGCCTGAAACCGCGGCTGCATCAGCTTCCCGCGCAATTGAAAGACGGAACCAGATTGGTGGCCGTCGCGGCGCTCGCGCTCTTCGCCCTGAGTGGATCCTGGATCGTCTACAACACGCTGTTCCTGAACGACTTCCGCACCTCGGGCGATACGCAAAGCTACTATGCCGAATATGAAAAGCGCTACTTCCGCTACGCAGGGTTGCCGCAACCCTCGATTAGACATGTTGCGCTCCACGTCGCGCTCTATCCCGAGGATGCACGCGCAGAGGTGCGTGGCCGCTACCGGCTCGTGAACGAGACACAGGCGCCGATGCAACACGTCCACGTGCGCCTCATGAACCTCGATCTCGACCTCGTCGATCTCGACTTTCCGGGGGCGCGGCCGGAACGGAATGACGAGGCGTTTCGCTATCAAATCTATCGGCTCGACGCGCCGATGCAGCCGGGGGAAGCGCGGTCGCTGGCCTTCCGCACGCGCCGGGAGCAGGTTGGTTTCAGGGCCTCGAATATTGAGGCGAGACTGGCGCCGAACGGTACGGACCTCAACATCTTGGAACTGACGCCGCGGATCGGAATGACCGATAACGGCCTGATCGGGGATCCCGCGACGCGCCGCAAATACGGACTTCCGGAACGGCAGCCTTTCCCGCGGCTGGGCGATCTGGCGGGCACCAACACACCCCATAATGGCGATGTCAGCTGGACCACCGCGGACATCACGATCTCCACCGCCGCCGATCAGATAGCGGTCGCCCCGGGCAAGAGGATGTCGGAGCGTGTCCAGAATGGCCGCCGGACGGCGCGCTTCGTGTCCGACACGCCTATCAAGAGCTATTTTGCGATCCAGTCAGGCCGCTATGCCGTCAAAAGGCTCGTTCACGGGGGTGTCGAACACAGCATTTACTACCACCC
>JACCSV010000241.1 GCA_013812805.1 Sphingomonas sp.
GTAATGCTCGCCGCTGCTTTGCGGCAGTCTTCCGCGCATTCCCGGCAAATCTGCGCGCACAGCTTGCAGTGCTCGTGATCGTGCTGCTCGCATTCCGCGGCGCAGGCATCGCAGACTCGGGCACAGAGTTCGAGCGTCTCCTTGAGCACAGCCTCGTTCGACCCAGTGCGGCGCACCGCCAGCTTGCCGGTCGCTTCGCAGACGTCGGCGCAATCCAGGCACGAGCGAATGCACTGAGCCATGTCCATATCCTCGGCAGCACAGGCGTCGGCGCAGCTCGCGCACATTCTGGCGCAGTACATCAGGTGATGCGCGGCATCGCCAAGCGGCCGGTTGACGTGCCCGTCAACGTCGGGGTGAAGCGCGATCATCTTGCGAATGGACATTGAGCTCTCCTGTTGGTGCATTCTCGAACCTGTGGATAGCAGCGTGGTTCCGCTTGAGAAGCCGTGCCCGCAGAGTTAGAGTTCCCATTCTGTTCCCGTGGGAAACCCAGTGATGGACGCCGCTCTCGTGATCGCCGTGCTTGCCGGCCTTGCCGTTGGCGGACTGGTCGCCTGGCTCTACGCGAGCCGCGAATCGGCAGCCGCCAAGCAAACAGTGGACACGCTGCGCCTGCAGCTCGACGGGGTGGTCAGCGAGCGCGACGAAGCCCGGACGAACTGCGATTCCGCGTCACGCGACCTGGCGACCCTGCAGGCCGACGCCCGCAACTTCGAGCAGCGGATGAAGGACCTCACCGAATCCAAGGACGCGCTGGTCGCCCAGTTCCGGACTATCGGCGACCAGTTGCTGGAAAAGGCGCACAAGGACTTCCTGGAAAAGGCCGGCGAGCGGTTTTCCAAGGCAGACGTCCAGAGCGAGCAGAAATTGAAGGCGCTGCTGCAGCCCGTCGAAGCAACGCTCAAACGCTACGAGGAAGGTCTGCAGCGGGTCGAAAAGGAGCGGGTCGACCATTATGCGGGGCTTCGCGAGGCGGTCGAGCTGGTGCGGACAGGGCAGGGGCAAGTGCGCGACGAGACCCGCAACCTCGTCAACGCGCTGCGCTCGTCGCCGAAAGCGCGCGGCCGCTGGGGCGAGCAGTCGCTTCGCAATGTCCTCGAGCATGCCGGGCTGAGCTCCTACGCGGATTTCAAGACCGAGGTTTCGGTCGATAGCGACGACGGCCGCCTACGCCCCGATGTGGTGGTGCGGCTGCCCGGCGGCCGCCAGCTTATCATCGACGCCAAATGCTCGCTGAACGCCTATCTCGACGCCTGCGACGAGGTCGACGACGACAAGCGCGCGGCCTGCTTCAAGGCGCACGTCGCATCGATCCGCACCCACGCGCAGCAGCTGGGGTCAAAGGCCTATTGGGCGCAGTTCGACGATTCGGCGGAACTGGTGGTGATGTACGTGCCGGGCGAGCATTTTCTCAACGCCGCGCTGGAGATCGATCCCGGGCTGTGGGAGTGGGCGTTCGAGCGCAAGGTGCTGCTGGCGACCCCGACCAACCTTGTCGTCGTTGCTCGGACGGCCGCCCACTATTGGGAGCAATCGGAGCGCAACGAGGCCGCCGAGGAAATTGCGAGACTTGCCAAGGAATTGCACTCACGTCTGGCGACGATGGCCGAGCATATGAGCCGGGTCGGCAAGAATCTCGCGACGGCCAACACCGCCTACAACCAGATGGTCGGGAGCTTCGAAAGCCAGGTGCTCACCCAAGCGCGCAAGTTCGAAGGCCTAGGCGCCGGCAGTGCCAAGGCGATGGATGCCGTTCCGATGGTCGAAGCCAGCCCGCGGCCGCTGACAAAGATCGTTCCGACTTCCTTGGACGACCCGCCGCAGCTGGCCGCGGAATAGTCCTTACGGGACCGGCTGGAGGACGATCGAGCCGGCCGCATTGCTCAGGAACACGCGCTCGTCGCTGGCAAAGCCGACTTTAGCCGGCTGGCCGAGCACGGCGGCGCCCTGCGATTCGAACGTGTTTGCCGGTTCCGCACAGCCCATGAGCGTCTGGGCGAGGTCGCTGACGGTCAGCAGGTCGACCGCGAGCCGGTAGCGACCACCCATCCCGTTGCACCCGAAGCGGGCGCCGATGCGGTCGGTCTCGAACTGCATCGAATAGTCGCCGGTCGCCGGAGTCGGGCGGCCGTTGACCAGCACGACCCGCCACTTGGTCCCGGCGAGCTCGGTAAGCGGAGCGCCGGGCGCCGGTCCCACCGGTGTGCACGCTGCAACGACGGCAGCGAAGGCCGCAAGAATGCGGCTGCTAGAGCCCGCCGCAGCCGTTGCGGAGCACTCCATCGACATAGACCTGCACCCGGTCGGGATAGGTCCGGCCAGCCGCCGCGCAGGAGGCGTGGACGATGTTCACGTTGATCCGCTGCGTCTGGTAGATTTCGCCGGCAACGCCAATCACCGGCTGCGGCCGAGGCTGCAATATGGGCGCCTGCCCACCGCCAGCGAGAAAGGTTACATGCTTATCGTCGATGACGAGGTGCCAGCCTTGATTGCTGACGGCGTGATAAGGGGCGGCGGGCGGCGCCGGGTGCACGCAGCCGGCGATCAGTGCTGCCGGCGCAGCAATGGTTAAGAGACGGGGGAATTTCATGCCGGAACAAAGCGCGGCCGCCCCGTCGGTTCCGCTCCGCCGCGCCAGCTTGCCCGCACTGCGAAGCCCATCACTGCCGCCGCCACGGCCGCGTTGAGGCTGTCGGCGCGCCCCAGCATCGGAAGTTTCACCAGCAGGTCGCATTGCGCCTCATACTCCTCAGGTAGGCCATGCTGCTCGTTGCCGATCAGCACGAAGCACGGTTTTTTATAGGTAGCGTCCAAATAGTCGCTGTCAGTCTGAAGGCTGGTGCCGACTAGCTGACCGGCGCCTGAACGCAGCCAAAGCAGAAATTCGTCCCAGCGAGCGGCGGCGACCTGCTGGGTGAAGATCGCGCCCATCGACGAACGAACCGCTTCGACCGAAAAGGGGTCGGCGCAATCATCGATCAGGATCAGGCCGCCGGCGCCGACCGCATCGCCGGTACGCAGGATCGTTCCGACATTGCCGGGATCGCGAAGCGCCTGGGCGACGAACCACAGCGGCGCCGCGTTGCGGTCGATCAGCGCGAGTGCGGTGTCCGGCTGGCGAAAAGCGCCCAGCACCATTTGCGGATTATCCTTGCCCGACATCTTCGCCAGGATGTCGGGCGCCGTTTCGATCGCTTCGCCGCCCGCCGCTTCGGTCGCCGCAATGATCTCGGCGCACAGCGGGTGCCGCGCGCCTTCGGCGGAAAAGGCGATGATTTCGGGAAGCCGGCCGCTATCGCGGGCCTCGGCGATGATGCGCAGCCCTTCGGCGAGAAACAGCCCTTCGGAACGCCGCGCTTTCTTGTCCCGGAGCGACCTGAGACGCTTTACCGTGGCGTTCGAAAAGGCGGTGACCTGCCGCGGCACTTAGGAGTCCTGTTCGCCGAACC
>JACCSV010000251.1 GCA_013812805.1 Sphingomonas sp.
TCGTCGCCGGGGGGATCGACGTCTTCTACCCGCCGGAGAATGAGGCGCGGCAGAAAGCGATGTTCGAACGCGGTCTGGTGCTTGCCGAAATGCCGCCGGGGACCGAGCCGCGGGCACGCCACTTCCCTATCGCAATCGAATCATCGCCGGGATCAGCGTCGGCACCGTCGTGGTCGAGGCGGCGCCGCGCTCGGGATCGCTGATCACGCCCGCCTCGCCGCCGAAGCGGGACGCGAAGTGATGGCGGTGCCGGGCTCGCCGCTCGACCCGCGCGCACAGGGCTGCAACCAACTGATCCGCGACGGCGCCACATTGGTGCAGAACGCCGCCGACGTGATGGAGGCGGTGCATCCCTACCAGTCGAGCGTCGCCTCGCCCGCCGCGAGCTTCGAACCACCCAGTACTGGGGAGATGGACGGCGAGGCGCTCGGGGAAGTCGAGCAGCTGCTTGGCCCCTCGCCGGTCCCGGTCGACGAGATCATCCGCCTGTCGGGCGCTTCGAGCGGCGCAGTGCAAATGGCGCTGCTCGAACTCGACCTCGCCGGACGGCTCGACCGTCATGCCGGCGGCCGAGTCAGCCTCAGGGCGGCTTGACGAGGCGAATCTCGCCCAGCCACCATCGCGCACATGCGTAAGGACATCTCATGAAGCTGGTCGTCGTCGAATCGCCGGCCAAGGCGAAAACCATCGAAAAGTATCTCGGCCCCGGGCACCGTGTGCTGGCGAGCTACGGCCACGTGCGCGACCTGCCGCCCAAGGACGGGTCGGTGAACCCCGACGACGGCTTTGCGATGGAATGGGCGGTCTCCGCCGACAAGTCGCGGCAGGTGAAAGCGATCGCCGACGAAGCGAAGAAAGCGGACACGCTGATCCTCGCCACCGACCCTGACCGCGAAGGCGAGGCGATCAGCTGGCATCTGGCGGAAGTGCTCAGAGCCAAAAAGGCGCTGCCTGCGACCGTTCTCCGGGTCGCGTTCAACGCGATCACCAAAGCGGCGGTGACCGCCGCGATGGCCAACCCGCGCGAACTCGATGTGGATCTCGTCGACGCCTACCGGGCACGGCGGGCACTCGATTACCTCGTCGGCTTCACCTTGTCGCCGATCCTGTGGCGCAAGCTCCCGGGCGCCAAGTCCGCGGGCCGTGTCCAGTCAGTCGCCCTTCGACTGATCGTCGATCGCGAGCGCGAGATCGAACTGTTTCGCCCGCAGGAATATTGGACCGTCGCCGCCAATTTCGAAGCCGACGGCGCGAGCTTCACGGCGCGGCTGGTGCAGTTCGACGGCAGGAAGATCGAGCGGCTGACCATCGGCACCCGCGCCGAGGCCGATGCCGCCAGGGCCGCGGTCGAGGCAGGGCGGTTCACCGTGTCGTCGGTGGAAACCAAGCCGTTCGGCCGCAACCCGCCGCCGCCGTTCACCACTTCGACACTGCAGCAGGAAGCCGCGCGCAAGCTCGGCTTTGCCGCCAGCCACACCATGCGCCTCGCCCAGTCGCTCTACGAGGACGGGCTGATCACCTACATGCGCACCGACGGCGTTGACATGGCGGGAGAGGCGATCAGCGCTGCCCGCCGCGCGATCACCGACCGCTACGATGCCGGTTACGTGCCCGACCAGCCGCGGCGGTACACCAGCAAGGCCAAGAACGCGCAGGAAGCGCACGAAGCGATCCGTCCCACCGATTTCACGCGCCAGCGCGCCGCTACGGGTGACCATGCGCGGCTGTACGAGCTGATCTTCAACCGCGCGCTGGCCAGCCAGATGGCGTCGGCGCGGCTAGAGCGGACGACGGTCGAGCTGAGCGATGGGACGGGGAGGGCAGTGCTCCGGGCAACCGGGCAGGTCGTGCTCTTTCCCGGCTACCTGGCGCTGTACGAAGAAGGGCGCGACGAGAAAGCCGACGACGAGGACGGCGCGCGGATGCCGCCGCTTGGCAACGGCGATGCGCCCGCCAAGACCGGCGTCGAGGCGACGCAGCATTCGACTCAGCCGCCGCCGCGCTACTCGGAGGCAAGTCTGGTCAAGCGGCTCGAGGAACTTGGGATCGGGCGCCCGTCGACGTACGCGTCAATTCTCCAGACACTCAAGGACCGCGAATATGTGCGGGTCGACAAGGCGCGGTTCGTGCCTGAGGAGAGCGGCCGTTTGGTCACTGCCTTCCTCGAACGCTTCTTCGAGAAATATGTGAGCTTCGATTACACCGCCGAGCTCGAGGAAGAGCTCGACGATGTATCTGGCGGGCGGCTCCAGTGGCAGAAACTGCTCGAGGAATTCTGGCGCGATTTCCAGCCCAAGGCGGGCGAAGTCATGGACCAGAAGCCCTCGGAAGTGACCGCGGCCCTCGACGAATTCCTCGCGCCTTGGCTGTTTCCCAACAAGGAGGACGGGTCGGACCCGCGGCTCTGCCCGAACTGCGTTAATGGCCAACTGGCGCTTCGCGGCGGCAAGTTCGGTGCGTTCGTCGCGTGCTCCAACTATCCCGAATGCCGCTACACGCAGAAATTCGGGCAGGGCGGCGGCGATCAGGCGCCGGAGGGTCCGGTCGAGTTCGGCGACGGGATTACCCTGCGGACCGGGCGCTTCGGGCCCTACCTGCAGCAGGGCGAGGGCAAGGAGGCGAAGCGGGCATCGGTGCCCAAGGATGTGCCCACCGAGGAACTGACTCCGGACATGGCGATCAAGCTGATCTCATTGCCGCGCGAGGTCGGCGCTCACCCGGAGACCGGCAAGCCGATCACCGCATCGATCGGTCGCTACGGCCCCTATCTCGCCCACGACGGCAAATATGCGAAGCTCGCTTCCACGGTTGAAGTCTTCGACACCGGCATGAATGCGGCTGTCGCCAAGCTTGCCGACGCTGCGGCGGGCGGCGGGCGCGAGCGCGGAGCCGCGCGCGAGCCGATCGCGGTGCTTGGGGCCCACCCGGAGAGCGGCAAGGAAATCAAGGTGCTTGCCGGCCGCTACGGACCCTATGTCAGTGACGGCACTACCCACGCGACGCTGCCCAAGACAGCCGAGCCGGAGTCGGTGACCCTGGATCAGGCGTTGGAGTGGATCGCTGAAAAAGCCGCGAAGGGACCGGTCAAGAAAAAGGGCGGGCGGCCCAAGCGCGGCTAGCCGCAACTTTTGCAGCCGGAGTCCTTGGGCAGCCGGATGGTTCGCCATTCGAGCGTCAGGCCGTTGAACAGGAACAGCTTGCCGGCGGAATCCTCGCCGATACTCGCTAGCGCCCGGATCGCGACCAGCGCCGCGAAGCTCCCGGCGGTCGCGGTCAGTGCGCCGAGCACGCCCAAATCCGCGCAATTGTCGCAGTCGTCCGTGTCGAATGCCTCGCCGACGAAGCAGCGGTAGCAGGGCTTTCTCGCCTCCCAGCCGCGGAACAGTGCCACCTGCCCCTGGAACTGCACCGCTGCCGCCGAGACCAGCGGGATCTGCAGCCTTGTGGCGGTATCGCCGACGACCAGCCGGGTCGCGAAATTGTCGCAACCGTCGACGATTAGGTCGTGGCCGCCCAGCAGCGCCTCGGCGTTGCTCGCGTCGATCCGCTCTCCGATTCCATGGACCGCGATGTCCGGGTTCAAAGCCCCGACAAACCCGGTCGCCAGCTGCGCCTTCGAAACGTCGATCTGGTCGTCGCGGAATAGCGTCTGCCTTTGCAGGTTCGAACGCTCGACCGACCCATCGTCGATGATCGTGAGACGCCCGATTCCAGCGCCGGCAAGCGCCGGAATGACAGCGCTTCCAACGCCGCCGGCGCCAATCACCGCGACGCTGGACTGCTTGAGTCGCCGCTGCCCGATGCCGCCAAGCTCGGGCAGCACGATATGCCGAGCGTAGCGCTCAAGCTCGGTGTTGGTGAGCTCGGTCACCGGCCGGTGCTTCCAAAGCCCCCCGCGCCGCGCAGGGTCTCGCCAAGCTCGCCGACCTCGACGAAGTCGGCGCGAAGCACCGGCGCCGGGACCAGCTGGGCAATCCGCTCTCCGCGGCGCACCTCGAACGGTTCCTGACCGAGGTTGACCAGGATCACCTTCACTTCGCCGCGATAGTCGCTGTCGATGGTGCCGGGCGTGTTGAGGCACGTGATGCCGTTCTTGAAAGCGAGGCCGGAACGAGGGCGCACCTGCACCTCGAAGCCGCGGGGAATCTCGATTGCGAAGCCGGTCGCGACCGCGTGCCGCTGCCCCGGCTCGAGCGTCAGCTCCTCGGCCGCGGTTACGTCCAGCCCCGCCGCATCCTCGCTCGCATAGCGCGGGAGCGGCAGCCCCTCGCCGTGCGGCAGCCGCGTCAGCTTGATCTCGATCATTCCAGCTCCTCGGCAATGCGGCCGATCAGCCGCCGCGCCACGTCTTCCTTGGACATCTCGGGCCAGTCCTCAACCTTGGCCGCCGTCACCAGCTGCACGCGGTTGCGCGTCCCGCCCATGACGTCGCCCGATACGTCGTTGGCGACGATCCAGTCGGCTTTCTTGGTTTCGCGCTTGGCCGATGCGTTCGCGGCGACATTCTCGGTCTCGGCAGCGAAGCCGATCAGCAGGCGGGGGCGGCTCGGACTTTCGGCAAGCTCGGCGAGTATGTCGCGCGTCGGCAGGAAATGGAGAGCAGGCGGGCCGCTGCCCCTCTTGAGCTTGCTCACCGAGGGCTCGACACGCCAGTCGGCGACGGCGGCCACCAGCACCGCCACGTCGGCCGGCAGCGCCCCGTGCACGGCGGTGGCCATCTCCTCGGCGGTCTCAACGTTCACTCTTGTCGCCCCCGGTGGCGAAGGCAGTGATACCGGTCCTGCGATCAGCGTGACGTGCGCGCCGGCCTCGGCCGCCGCGGCCGCGATGGCGAAGCCTTGCCGCCCGGACGAGCGGTTGGCGATCACCCGCACGGGGTCGATCGGCTCGTGAGTCGGCCCGGCGGTGACGATGACGTGCTTGCCCTGAAGGGTCACTTCAACAGGTCGCGAAGGCTGTCCATGATATCCTGCGGTTCGGGCAGACGGCCCGCCCCATACTCGCCGCACGCCATTTCACCTTCCGCCGGCTCGATCACGCGCACCCCGTCCGCCTTCAATTGGGCAACATTGCGCTGCGTTGCCGCATGCTGCCACATGCGCACGTTCATCGCCGGAGCGACCACCACCGGCTTGTCGGTGGCGAGCAGCAGGGTGGTGGCGAGGTCGTCGGCAATCCCGCCCGCCATCTTCGCCAGCAGGTCGGCGGTGGCCGGGCAAACGAGCAAGACATCGGCTGCCCGCGACAACTGGATGTGGCCGATCTCGACCTCGTCTTTGAGCTCCCAAAGCGACGTATGGACCTGGCTTTCGGCCAGCGTCCCGAGGCTCATCGCGGTGACGAAATGCTCGCCCCCTTTGGTCAGAACCGGAGTGACCTGGTGCCCGGCCTTCTTCAGCAGCCGGACCAGCTCCAAGGCCTTGTACGCAGCGATGCCGCCGCCGACGATGAGTAGAACCCGCTTCACGGGCCTCAGCCTAGCAGAAGCAGCGCTGTCGCCGCCACTATCGCGCCGCTAACCGCCGCGAGGGCATAGCGCCACATCCCACCGCTTTCGACAATAGTGACGTCGGGGAGCGGCGGCGCGGGGGGAGCGGCGCCGAGCGGCGGATAATAGTGGTCCATTCGCCGGATCAGCTCCGGGATCAGCTTGATCGAGCGCATCGTCTCGACCATCCGGTCTGCATAATAGGCTTCCGGCCCCAGCTCCGAACGCATCCATTCGCGCAGGAACGGCTCGGCGGTTTCCCACATGTTGATGTCGGGATCGAGCCGGGTCGCGACGCCTTCGTTCATCACCATCGATTTCTGCAGCAGCAGCAGGTGCGGCTGCGTCGGCATGTCGAAGTCGCGGGTGATGGCGAACAGGCTTTCCAGCATTCGCCCGACCGAAATGTCCTTGACCGGCAAGCCGCGGATCGGCTCACCGGCGGCGCGAAGGGCAGTGGCGAATTCCTCGACGTTGTGGTGCGAGGGTACGTACTGCGCCTCGAAATGGATTTCGGCGACTCGGCGATAATCGCCGGTGATCAGCCCGTAGAGGATTTCCGCGAGCCACACCCGAGCCCGCCGGTCGACCCGGCCCATGATCCCGAAGTCGATCGCCGCGACGCGCCCGTCAGGTAGCGCAAACAAATTGCCGTGGTGGAGGTCGGCGTGGAAGAAGCCGTCGACGATCGCCTGACGAAGGAATGCGCGGACGAGGGTCGCGGCGAGCGCCTTGCAGTCGTGCCCCGACTCGATGAGCGCGTCGCGGTCGTCGAGTTTGATGCCCGAGACCCATTCGAGCGTAAGCACCCGCCGGGCCGTCCGCCGCCAGTCGATCTCCGGCACGTAATAGCCCGGCTCGGCGACCATATTTTCGCGGAGTTCGGAGGCGGACGCGGCCTCGCGCTGAAGGTCGAGCTCGCGTGCAGACCATTGTTTGAAATGAGCGACCACCAGCCGCGGCCGCAGCCGCTCGGGCTCAGGGCCCATCGCCTCGGCCTGCGCCGCTGCCCACTCATAGGTGTCGATGGCGCGCGCGAATTCGTGCTCGATGCCCGGGCGCAGTACCTTAACCGCAACGTCGCGACCGCCGGTCGTCGTCGCGCGGTGCACCTGGGCGATCGAGGCGGCGCCGATCGGCACCGGATCGAAAGAAGCATAGAGCTTTTCGAGCGGCGCACCGAACGAGGTTTCGATCGCCGCCTTGATCAGCGGGAAGGGGGCTGGCGGAAGGTTGTCCTGAAGGCGCGACAGGTTTGCCGCGGCGGCCGCACCAATCAGGTCGGGACGGGTGGAGAGCGTCTGCCCGAGCTTGATCGCCGGCGGACCGATTTCCTGAAGCGCCGCGGCATAGTCGGGAGCCGCCGGCACTCGAGTGCCTAAGCTGGCGATGCGGGCGATTCGCTTGACCTCCGGAGGGGTCAGCGGATCGCTCTCGATGCCGCGCAGCGCGCCGTGACGCGCCAGCGTGCGCCCCCATTTGAACAGGCGCCAGACGTGGGTCGCCGAGCGCGTCAAATGCGCCAGCCTCCGTGGATCGCGACCAGGCCGCCGAGGATCGGCTCCGCTGACGTCTGCTCGAACCCGGCATCGGCGACCATGCGCCGGAACTCCTGCAGCCTTGGAAAGCGACGGATCGATTCGACTAGGTAGCGGTAGCTTTCCTCGTCATCGGCGACGGCTCGGCCAATTCGGGGGATCACGCGGCTGGAATAGGCTTCGTAGAGATCGGCGAAGCCGGGCCACTCGCTGGTCGAAAATTCGAGACAATAGAAGCGCCCGCCGAGTTTGAGCACGCGATACGCCTCGCCCAGCGCTGCGGCGATGTCGGTGACGTTCCGGATCCCGAACGCGATCGTGTAGGCATCGAAGCTGCCGTCGGCGAAGCTGAGGCTCTCGGCATTCTCCTGCTTCCAGCTCAACCGGTCGAGCCCGCGCTCCGGCGCCCGCTCCATACCGACCGCCAGCATGTCCGGATTGATGTCGGCGACGGTCACTCGAGCGCCGCGCCTCGCCATCCGGAAGGCGACGTCGCCGGTGCCGCCGGCCATGTCGAGGATGTCCTCGCCCCGCCGCGGTTTGACCCGCGCCACGAAGCGGTCCTTCCACAGCCGGTGCATTCCGCCCGACATCAGATCGTTCATCAGGTCGTAGCGACGCGCCACCGAGGAAAAGACTCGGCCGACCCGGCGCGTCTTCTCGTCCGGGCTGACCAGCTGGTCGCCGAAATTGACCGGTTCGCTCATCGCGCCGCCTCTAGCGGCCCCCTCTCGTCATTGCGAGCGGGCGGAAGCACGCACGGCAATCCAGAACCCTTGTGACGCTGGATTGCTTCGTTCTTTCGTTCCTCGCAATGACGGCTACATGCCCGAGCTTCCCGAAGTCGAGACGACCGTTCGCGGCCTGGAAAAGGTACTGCTCGGCTGCCGCATCGAAAGCGTCAAGCTTCGCCGCGCCGACTTGCGGCGGAGCTTTCCCAACGATCTGGGCCAGCGGCTGACCGGCAGCCAAGTCACCGGCCTTGGCCGCCGCGGTAAATATGGCCTGATCCACACCGATCGCGGAGACACTCTGGTCTTCCACCTCGGCATGTCGGGCAAGTGGCGGGTCGACCCGGTGGAGCTGGGCCCGCATGACCATTTGCTGATTACCAGCGGCGATGGCCGCCGGGTCGCGCTGAACGATCCGCGCCGGTTCGGTTCGGTCGACCTCGTTGAAACGGGGAAGCTCGACCAGTGGGGCCCGCTGGCAGCAATGGGCCCGGAGCCCACCGACCTCGATGCCGAAGTGCTTCGCAAAGCGCTGCGCGGGCGTAGCGCTCCGATCAAGACGCTGCTGCTCGACCAGCGGATCGCCGCTGGCCTTGGCAATATCTACGTCTGCGAAGCGCTCCACCGCGCGAGGATCCACCCGAAGCGGGCGGCCGGCCGAGTTTCCGAAAGCGCGCTCGGCCGGCTGGTCCCGGCGATCCGCGAGGTGATCGAGGAAGCGATCGCGGCCGGCGGCTCGACGCTCCGCGATTACGCTCGGCCTGACGGCGAGCTCGGCTATTTCTCTAAGCGCTTTGCCGTCTACGATCGCGAAGGGCAGGGCTGCGTGTGCGGGGCGCCGGTGAGGCGAATCGTGCAGGGTGGACGCTCGACCTTCTATTGCGCCAGGTGCCAGCATTGACCCGAATCGCCTCTGAAGCTAGGGGAAGCACCGGATCGGCGCTGGCCCTCGGGCTCTAAGCGCCGCTTTTTCATCGACCAAAGGACTTTTTTACGAATGGCGAACACGCCGCAAGCCAAGAAGCGCATCCGCCGCAACGCGAGCCGGGAGGCGATCAACCACGCGCGGATCGGCCGCATCCGGACCTTCATCAAGGCTGTCGAATCGGCCGTCGCCGCTGGCAAGAAGGACGACGCGGCCAAGGCGCTGCGCGAGGCCCAGCCGGAGCTGGCGCGCGGGGTTGCCCGCGGTGTCCTGCACAAGAATACCGCGTCCCGCAGGATTTCACGGCTTTCGAAAAGGGTTGCTGCGCTAAGCTAGTTTCGACCCGAAACGGGACTGTCTTGCGGGCTCGGATAATCCGGCGGCTCGCTTTTTTTTGACCATTTCAAAAAGCGGGGGTTTTCCGCGATTCGCGCGCTTAGTGAAAACTTTATGACAAAAAAATTGGCGGATTTGCGTGGTTTTAACGCGTTTCCATGCATTTCTCGTGTCAAGCAAATTTATTTCACTTTTGTGAAAAAACTGCCTTGAAAGCTGCTGCTCAGGCTCGCAAAAACAACCTTCCGAGCGCGAGTCCGCGCCGGGGGCAAGACAGAAACAGAGCATTGGGTGCGCGACTCGCGTCGCGCACAACAGCTCTCCTTTGTCTTGAGCCAGGGGACAACTCGGAGGGAGGTGCGAGCCAGTGCACGTTGGCAGGTCGGAATCATGCCAGGAACTTGCTGACGGCAAGATCGCAGCACCGCTCGAAGCCGCCTGGGAGTCGATCCGCAGTGGCTTGCGACGCGATCTCGGCGCCCGCACCTTCGACGGCTGGTTGAAGCCCGCGCAACTCGGCACGCTCGACCCTGATAGCGGTACGCTCGAGCTGCTGATGCCAAGCAAGTTCATGGCCGACTGGGTCAGCTCCCACTTTGGCGACCGGCTGGCGCTGGCCTGGCGCTCGACGCTGCCGCTGGTCCGCAAAGTCACCGTCATCGCCGCGGCCGACGCCCCGCGCCCCGCACCGCTCCTGATCCTCGAAGCCATTCCCGCCGCGCCTGCGGAGCGCGATCCCGCCGCTCCAAATTTCGACTCGCGATACCGGTTTGAATCCTTTGTCGTCGGCAAGGCGAACGAAGTCGCGGCGACGGCAGCGCGGACGCTTGCGACCGCCGAGGCAGTGAGCTTCAACCCGCTGTTCATCCACGGCGGCACCGGACGCGGCAAGACCCACCTTCTCCACGCCATTGGCCACGCGTTCGGCGAACGTCACCGTGCCCGCAAGATCGTCTCGATGTCGGCCGAAAAGTTCATGGTCGAGTTCATCCGCGCGTTGAAGGAGAATGACACGATCGGCTTCAAGAGCCGGCTGCGCGGTGCCGATTTGCTGCTGATCGACGACGTCCAGTTCATCGCCGGCAAGGATTCGACGCAGGAAGAATTCTTCCACACGATGAACGAGATCATCGGGGCGGGTAAGCGGCTGGTGATCACTTCCGACCGGGCGCCGCAGGACCTCGACGGGATCGCGCCGCGGATCCTCTCGCGCCTGTCGTGGGGCCTGGTGGCCGACATCAACTCGGCCGATTTCGAGCTTCGCTACAACATCATCCTGACCAAGCTCGCCGCGCTTCCTGCGGTGGAAATGTCGCGCGCGGTCGTCGAGTTCCTCGCTCGCCGGGTAACCTCGAGCGTTCGCGAACTCGAAGGCGCGCTCAACCGAATCGCCGCTTACGCGATGATGACCGGGCGCGAGATCGATGTTGCCTTCGTCGAGGAGGTGCTGGCCAATGTGCTTCGCGCCAACCAGCGGCGGATCTCGATCGACGAAATCCAGACCCAGGTCGCCGAGCATTATCGGATCCGCAAGGCGGAGATGACCTCGGCCCGCCGCGCCCGCGAAGTCGCCCGCCCTCGGCAGGTGGCAATGTATCTCTCCAAGCAGCTGACCCCCAAGTCGCTGCCCGACATCGGCCGCCGCTTCGGCGGGCGCGACCACACGACCGTGATCCACGCGGTCCGCCAGATCGAGAAGCTGCGCGCCAGCGACTCCGAGCTCGATGCCGACATCCGCCTGCTGACGAGGCAGCTGGAAGGCTGATTACGCGCGAGTGAGGCCGAGCGCGGCCCTGGCCTGCGCCAACGTCGGAGCGGCCATCGCCCGCGCCCGCTCGGCGCCGGCGGCGAGGATGCGATCGAGCTCCTCGCCATCTTCGCGCAACTGCTGCAGCCGCTGACGGATCGGCGCGATCAGCTCGACAACGGTATCGGCCAGCGCGGGCTTGAAGGCGCCGAACCCCTGGCCGGCGAAGCGGGCGAGCACCTGCTCGACGCTAGCGCCCGTGGTCGCGGCATAGATCGCGAGCAGGTTGCGCGCTTCCGGGCGGCCGGCCAGCAGCTCCGGATCCTCCGGCAAAGGCTCCGGGTCGGTCTTGGCCTTGCGGATCTTCTGCGCAATCATGTCATCGCTGTCGCTTAGGTTGATTCGGCTCATCTCCGACGGGTCCGACTTCGACATTTTGACATTGCCATCGCGAAGGCTCATCACCCGCGCCGCAGCGCCGCCGCCGATGAACGGCTCGGGCGGGACGAACAGCTCGACATCGAAGTCGGTGTTGAACTTGATCGCAATGTCACGCGCCAGCTCGATATGCTGCTTCTGGTCATCGCCCACAGGCACGTGGGTGGCCTTGTAGAGCAGGATGTCGGCGGCCTGCAGCACCGGGTAAGTGTACAGGCCGACGGAAGCGCCCTCGCGGCTCTTACCCGACTTTTCCTTGAACTGCGTCATGCGATTGAGCCAGCCGACTCGGGCGGTGCACTGCAGAATCCAGGCGAGCTCGGAATGGGCGGGCACGGCACTGTGGGTAAACAGCACCGACTTTTGAGGATCTATGCCGCTGGCGATCAGCGCCGCGGCCATTTCCCGCACCTGGCCCCGAAGCGCCGCGGGGTCGATGTCCACCGTCAGCGCGTGAAGGTCGGCGAGGAAGAACAAACACTCGACCTCGTCCTGCATCCGCACCCAGCGCAGGATCGCGCCGAGCAGATTCCCCAGGTGCAGGTCGCCGGTCGGCTGGATGCCCGAAACTACCCGCTTGGCGCCCTCGCTCATGGTGTCACTTTCTTGCGGCGAAGCAGGATCAGCAGGTCTTCCTTGTCCATCGCCCCGGTGAACCAAGCGATGACGAAGTAAGCGATGGCGCCGCTAGCGACGAGAGCAGCGGT
>JACCSV010000257.1 GCA_013812805.1 Sphingomonas sp.
CTGTCCGGTCGACCGGCCGACCACGGTACGCTCGCTGCTGGGGCGGCAGAACCGCGACTGGTGGCCCGAATCGCTGCCGCTGGAAGTGCTCAACCAGGGCGGAACCTCGCCAGACCCGATGGGCGACAATTTCGATTATGCCGAAGCGTTCAACGCGCTCAATTACGACGCGCTCAAGGCCGACCTCACCGCGCTGATGACCAAGAGCGAGCCGTGGTGGCCGGCGGATTACGGGCATTACGGGCCGCTTTTCATCCGCATGGCCTGGCACGCGGCGGGCACTTATCGCACCGCCGACGGGCGCGGCGGCGCCAATAGCGGGCAGCAGCGCTTCGCGCCGCTCAACAGCTGGCCGGACAACGGCAATCTCGACAAGGCGCGGCGGCTGCTGTGGCCGGTCAAGCGCAAGTACGGCAAGAACATTAGCTGGGCCGACCTGTTCATCCTCGCCGGCAACGTCGCCATCGAATCGATGGGCGGGCCGGTGTTCGGCTTCGGTGGCGGTCGCAAGGACGTGTTCGAGCCCGAGCGCGACATCTATTGGGGCGCCGAGGAGAAATGGGTCGAGGCTGACGAAACCCGCATCCAGCCCGATCGCGAAAAGGAGCTCGAGCATCCGTTGGCGGCGATCCAGATGGGCCTGATCTACGTCAATCCGGAAGGGCCGGGCGGCGTCCCCGACCCGCTGGGGTCGGCGCGCGACATCAAGGTTACGTTTGAGCGGATGGCGATGAACCATGAGGAAACGGTGGCGCTAACCGCCGGCGGGCATACGTTCGGCAAGGCGCACGGCGCCGGCGACCCGAGCCTGATCGATGCCGCGCCCGAGGGCGCCGACATTGCGCTGCAAGGCCTGGGCTGGGCGAGTGCGCACGAGAGCGGCTTTGGCGAGCACACCATCACCAGCGGCATCGAAGGCGCGTGGGTGAACACGCCCACGGAGTGGTCGGAGAATTATTTCCGGCTGCTGCTCGACTACGAATATGAGCTGGTGCGCAGCCCGGCTGGTGCCAAGCAGTGGCAGCCCATCGATCAGCGCGAAGAGGATATGGCGCCGGACGCCCACGTTCCGGGCAAGAAGGTGCCGACGATGATGACCACCGCCGACATGGCGCTGAAAATGGACCCCGAATTCCGAGTCATCTCGGAGAAATTCCGGGGCGATCATGAGGCGTTCAAGGATGCGTGGGCCCGCGCCTGGTTCAAGCTCACCCACCGCGACATGGGGCCCAAGGTCCGCTACCTCGGCCCGGAAGTGCCGGCGGAGGATCTGATCTGGCAGGACCCGGTCCCGGCCGGAAGCGCGCCGTCAGACGGTGATGTCTCGGCGTTCAAGGACGAGATCCTCGGCGCCGGCTTCACTGTCGGCCAGCTGGTCAAGACGGCCTGGGCGTCGGCGTCCAGCTATCGCCGGTCCGACCATCGCGGCGGCGCCAACGGCGCCCGCGTTCGGCTCGAGCCACAGCGCGGCTGGGAGGTCAACGAGCCCGAAGAGCTGGGCGCCATCCTGGCGAAGCTCGACGAGCTTCGCGGCTCGATGTCGCTGGCCGATGCGATCGTGCTGGCCGGCACCGCCGCGGTCGAAAAAGCGGCGCGGGACGCCGGCTCCGACGTCGAGGTGCCGTTCACCGGCGGCCGCGGCGATGCGACCCAGGACTGGACCGACGCCGAGAGCTTCGCGGTGATGGAGCCGGCGGCCGACGGTTTCCGCAATTATCTGAAGACCAAACATAGCGTGAAGACCGAGGAGCTGCTGCTCGACCGCGCTTCGCTGCTCGGTCTGTCGGTGCCTGAAATGACGGTGCTGCTTGGCGGGCTGCGGGTGCTGGGGGCCAACTACAAGGACGCGCCGGAGGGCGTGTTCACCACCCGCAAGGGGCAGCTGACCAACGACTTCTTCGTCAACCTGCTCGACAACGACACGTTCTGGAAAGTGGTCGACACCAGCGCCGACGAGGAGTTCATCGGCTACGACCGTGGCGGCCAGCAGGAGAAATGGCGGGCTACACGTACCGACCTGATCTTCGGCGCCAACAGCCAGCTGCGCGCGGTCGCCGAGGTCTATGCCGAAAAGGGCCACGAGGAGAAGTTCGTGCGCGAGTTCGTCGCCGCCTGGACCAAGGTGATGAACGCCGACCGCTTCGACGTTCCGCAAAACCCGGACAGCGTCGAGCCGATCGGAATCGCCGAGCCGGCGGCAGCGTAAGGAAAGCGTCAGGCCGCCAGTGACGGGATCACGTCGCTGGCGATCTGGCGCAGGGTCCTGGCGAGCAGCTGAAACTCCAGCTCGCGCGGGCTCGAGCGGCGCCAGACCAGCGCGATCTGGCGGAAACCCTTGCCGGACTTGAGCGGCCGCGCATCGACATTGGTGCCTTCCAGGATTCCGGCCTCGATCGCCATTGCGGGGACGAAGGTCAGGCCGAGCCCGTTGTCGACCATCTGCACCAACGTGTGCAGCGACGTGCCCATCATCGCCGCCTCGGCGCGAAGCTCGGGCCGGTTGCACGCCGACAGCGCGTGATCCTTGAGGCAATGACCGTCCTCGAGCAGCAGCAGTCGGTCCTCGTCGATCGAGCGCGGGTCGACGTGACTGGACCGAGGCGCTTCGCCGCGCGGGAAAGCGACGAGCAAAGGGTCTTCGAAAAGCGCCGCATGATCCACGTCGCCGCAGCCATAAGGCAGCGCCAGAAGCACGCAGTCGAGGTGGCCGCGGTGGAGCGCGTCGCAGGCGGACTGGCTCGGCTCCTCGCGCAGGAACAGCTTGAGGCTCGGCCATTGTTCGCGAAGCCGCGGCAGCATCGCCGGGAGCAGGAACGGGGCGATCGTCGGAATCACCCCCATTCGAAGCTCGCCGTGCAAGGGCTGGCCCTGGGCGCGGGCCATGTCCGTCAGCTCCTCCGCCTCGCGGAGCAGGCGCACCGCCTTGTCGGCGATCTTCTGGCCAAGCGGAGTGAAGCGGACGACGCGCCGGGTACGCTCGACGAGGACGACGCCGAGCAGGTTCTCGAGCTCGCGAAGGCCGGCCGAGAGCGTCGACTGGGTGACGAAACTGGCCTCAGCCGCTTTGCGAAAATGGCCGTGGTGGCGAAGCGCGACCAGATATTGCAGCTGCTTGAGCGTCGGCAGGTGGACGGTCAATCGAGCGTCTCCATCAGTGGCGCCGCAGTAATGCAGACAGCCTGTGATCACCAGCCGTCTCGACCGACGCCTGGCTCTCGAGCCGGGAACTACAGGTTACGGGCGCATGTTCTCGAACATAGGCATCCACGCCTTCGGAGCACCACTCATGTTCATGCACAACAAGCGCCTCCAATATACTGTTCGCGTTGCCGAGCCGAACCCGGCACTTGCTTCGCTTTTGCTTGAACAATTCGGCGGGCCGGACGGGGAACTCGCCGCGGCAATGCGATACTTCACGCAGGGCCTGGGCGAGCTTGACCCCGGCCGCAAGGATCTGCTGCTCGACATCGCCACCGAAGAATTAAGCCATCTGGAAGTGATCGGCTCGATCGTGGCGATGCTCAATCAAGGGGTGAAAGCGCAGCTGTCCGAAGCCGCGATGGAAGAAGCCGATCTCTACATGGCGATCAACTCGGGCGGCAACAGCCACACCCAGTCGCTTCTGTACGGCGGTGGCCCTGCGCTCACCAATTCCTCGGGCGTGCCCTGGACGGCAGCTTATGTGGATACCAAGGGGGACCCGACCTGCGATCTGCGTTCCAACATCGCAGCGGAGAGCCGGGCGAAGGTGGTCTATGAGCGCCTGATCAACATCACCGACGACCCGGGCATCAAGGAGGCTCTGGGCTTCCTGATGACACGGGAAATCGCTCACCAGAAATCCTTCGAGAAAGCGCTTTATGCCATCGAAAACAATTTCCCCTCGGGAAAGCTGCCGGGGATCGAGCGCTTTGCCAACGTCTACGTCAACTCGTCACAAGGTGACGGAGATGTCGAGGGGCCCTGGAACTCCGGCGATCAATGGGACCGCATCGACGATCTGGACAAAGCAGCTGCGATGGACGGCGGCGATGGGACCGCAGCGGTCAAGCTCGACAAGGCGACCAAGACCGTCGCCGACAATCTCGCCACGCGAACGGCCTCGGACACCGGCGCCGATCCACAGACTGGAGCTGACCTTGGCGCAGGGCCGGGCGCGGGTCTGGTTTCGGGAGACGACAAGGGCGGAGCGAAAGACATCAAGGATGCCGCCAAAATGGCCGACGCGATGTAAGGCTTCCCGCTCGGCCTAGCTACGCGTAGGGCGCGGCGATGCCGAATCCGCAGATACATTCCGCGCTTGCCCAGGCGCTTGCCGCGCGCGGGTACGAGACGCTTACCGAGGTCCAGTCGGCGGTGATCGCCGAGGGGGCGCTCGACCGCGACCTGATCGTTTCCGCCAAGACCGGGTCGGGCAAGACCGTGGCCTTCGGGTTGGCGATGGCCTCGGCAATCCTGGAAGGCGATTCCGCGCCGTTCGTCAAAGCGCCGCTGGCGCTTGTCGTCACCCCGACCCGCGAGCTCGCCATCCAGGTCAGCAAGGAGCTCGACTGGCTTTATGCCAGCGCCCGCGCCCGCGTCGTCACCTGCGTCGGCGGGATGGACCCGATGAAGGAGCGCCGCGCGCTTGCCGGTGGCGCCCATATCGTCGTCGGCACGCCGGGGCGATTGCGCGACCACCTTGAACGCGGGGCGCTCGATCTTTCGGAGTTGCGCGTGGCGGTGCTCGATGAAGCCGACGAAATGCTCGACATGGGCTTTCGCGAGGAGCTCGAGGAGATCCTCGACGCGACGCCGCAAACGCGGCGGACGTTGTTGTTCTCGGCGACCATGCCGCGGCCGATCGTGGCTCTGGCCAAGAGGTACCAGCGCGACGCACTGCGCATCGAGACGCTCGGCGACAAGGAGGGGCACCAGGACATCGCCTACCAGGCGGTTGCGGTGTCCCCGACCGACATCGAGCATGCGGTGGTCAATTTGCTGCGCTTCCATGAGGCCGAGGCGACGATCCTGTTCTGCGCCACCCGCGAGGCGGTGCGGCGGGTCCACGCCAGCCTCACCGAGCGCGGCTTCCATGCGGTCGCGCTGTCGGGAGAGCATAGCCAGAGCGAGCGCAACCAGGCGCTGCAGGCGCTTCGCGACAAGCGGGCGCGGGTGTGCGTGGCGACCGATGTCGCCGCCCGCGGGATCGATCTGCCGTCTGTGTCGCTGGTCATCCATGTCGAGGTCCCGCGCGACGCCGAGGCGCTGCAGCACCGGTCGGGGCGAACTGGGCGCGCCGGGCGCAAGGGGACCGCGGTGCTGGTCGTCCCGTTCCAGCGCCGCAAGCGGGTCGAAGGGATGCTTCGCGGCGCCCGGATCAACGCGGAATGGATTTCGGTCCCGACCGCGGCGCAAATCCGGACCAAGGATCGCGAGCGGCTGCTTGCCACCTTGTTGGCTCCGGTCGAGCTGGAGGAGGAGGATCGCGAGCTGACCCGGCATCTGGTGGATCAGCTCGAGCCCGAGCAGCTTGCGGCGCGGCTGGTCCAGTTGATTCGAAGCGAGATGCCTTCGCCCGAGGACATCTTGGGCGCCGGCAAGCGCGACGAGCGCGGGAGCGACGGCGGCCCTCGACCCGGGTTCGAAGGCGCCAGCTGGTTCCGGCTAAATGCCGGGCGGCGCCACAATGCCGACCCGCGCTGGCTGCTGCCGCTGATCTGCCGCTATGGCCACGTCACCCGAACCGAGATCGGAGCGATCCGGATCGCTGCCAACGACAGTTATTTCCAGGTCAGCGAGCGGGCCACGCCGAGCTTCGTGAAAGCGTTGCGGCGGGCGAAGATCGCTCCCGAAGACCAGGGCCTGATGATCGAACTCGCCCCGCAGCGTGAGCAGAGCTCCAACTACCGGCCCGAGCTTGCCCACGAAAAGCCCAATCCCAAGAAGAAGCCGCGCCGGCCCAAAACCGTTTAAGGCCGCGTTACCCCAAGCCCGCAACTCAGAGGTATCATCGTGAACTCGTTCAAGGACCCCAGCTTCCAGGACCGCCTCGGCAGCGCCGCCGAGGCAAAGAAGAAAGCGCTTGAGCGGCTGCGCACCCGGCCCGCGCCCGACGAGAAGGCCGTGGCAGAGCGCCAGGCCCGGCGGAGCGAGCGGGAGGCGCGAGCGGCGGAAAAGAGCGAAGCCAAGCAGGCGGCCAAAGCCGCTGAAGCGGCCGCCGCGGCTGCTGTCCCGGCGCCGCCCACCGACGAAGAACGCAAGGCGGCTCGCGACGCGCGCTACGCCAAGCGCAAGGCGCGCAAGTAGGCCGGCACCGGCACGCATGAAACCGCGGATCCTGGTCGGCACCGCCACGGTCCCCGGCGGCGAGGAGCTGCGGCTGTTCCGGCGCGGCGACGACTTCATGATCGTGGTCGATCGCAACGAGCTGATGAACAGCCGGATGAGCGGGTCGGAAGAAGCGCTGGCGACGATCGCGCTGGCACGGCTGAATGGCGCGGCCGCGCTCGACGTGCTGATCGGCGGTTATGGGATGGGATTCACGT
>JACCSV010000275.1 GCA_013812805.1 Sphingomonas sp.
CGCACTGAGAAACAAAGATATTTTCAATTGGCACGGTCCCTGCATTGATAATGCCGGGGCCCGATTGTGGGTCTCATCTAAAAAGGGACCTACCAAATGACCACCACTTTCGAAGCCAGCCGCGCCACCGCCACTTCGCTGGCCGCCGCTTTCGTCGCCGCGATGCTGCTCGTCAGCTCCGCAACCTCGCTGATCGCTTGAATAAGGGATTGTTGAAAATGAACGGACGTTTTCTCATCAACCGCAGCGACGGCAAGATCATGGGCGTCGCCGCGGGCCTCGCCAACTGGACCGGCGTCGACGCGCTGGTCATCCGGATCGGCCTGGTCGCGGCGCTACTCGTCACCGGACCGGTCGTGGTCATCCTTTACCTGCTCACCGGCTGGCTCGCTTCCGAGGGGTAAGCTAGCCGGTCAGGCTGCCCGGCTCTCGGCCATGGCCGATCGAGCGATCAGTCGAACAGTTCATCCAGAAATGACTTGCGCCGCTTGTGCGGCTTGCCGTGATAATCCTGGCCGAACGACGGCTGTTGCTGCTGCCGCTGGTAACCGGGCGCCTGCTGTTGCGGCGCTTGCTGTTGCGGCGATTGCGAAGCGGCATTGCGCTCGATGATCTTGTCGAGCTCGCCGCGGTCGAGCCATACGCCCCGACAGGTCGGGCAATAATCGATCTCGATCCCAGAGCGCTCGCTCATCACCAGCGCCATTCCGTCAACCGGGCAGTTCATCGGGCCTGTGTCCGCCATTATTACCTCGCTTTTTATTATCCGCCTCAAGTGGGGAGGCTCGTGCCCTCCGTCTAGGCCGGCTCAGCGCATCCGCTCCTCTGCTCGCCGCCGACGCTCAGTGATACGGCGGTCGGATAGCGCTTGTCCGACATGCCGTCGGAGCACCCAGGCTGTGGCCGCGTCGTCATGACGAACGGTTGCCCATTTAGCGAGCCGCTCCAGCTGCCATTGCCGGTCGTCCCGGAAAACTTCGTCCACACCCGGGTGCCGCCCTGGTCCTCAGGATGCGAGTAGGTCACGCAGCGCCCCTCGACCCGCGCTCCCCAGAACGGCTCGGTGCCCATGGCGCGGATCGCATTGGCGGGAACCGCCGTCCCGTCCTGGGTGAGGCAGGGGCTCGCGCTCGCCGAGGTCGCCGGCGGCGCCGCCGGCTCGTCGCCCTCGCTCGACCTGCCGTCCGAGCAAGCGGTTGCGAACGCCTTGACGGACTCGGTCGGCGGCGCGTCATGCGGTCCACTGACCTGCGCGCCATAGCTGGCCGACACCGGCCCCGACAGCAGTGCGACCAGATCGGCCGGCAGCGGACCTTCGCCGGTGACCCCACCGCGCTGCGAATCGCCGCGGCTGTCGGCGACCAGCGCTTCCGCTTCGCCGCCACTGCCAAACGACAGCCGCTCTTCGCTGCCGATCGGGCGGAAATTGGGGACATTGACGACCAGCTTGCGCTCCCCGGCCGGGCAGAACAGCCGAATCGCGGTGGCGCCGCCCGATGCGACGACCAGCGCCGCGCCTTCGCCGCTCGACTGGAGGTCCCATCCCGCGGCAGTGGCTGGGGGGGTATCGACGTCCACTTGCGGAGTCGCGGCGGGCTGGTCGCGGCCGCAGCCCGCCAGCAAAACGGCAGCGATTAAAGTGGCGCGCATGGACATTCTCCGACAAAGCGGTCGTCCCGGGAAAACCACTGCTGCGTCAATTGGTTTCGGGCAGACAACGAAACGAGGCTTCGGCGCGAGCCGGGGAACCGAAGCCCTCGCCGAACGCTAATCACCGCCGTTATACCAATTCAGGGGAATAAGCATGAAGATCACCACCAGCCTCGCAGTCGCTTTTGCGTGTGCGACGCTCGCCGCTTGCGGCGGCGCTAGCGAGACCGAGAACACCGACGCCAACATGATGATGACCGACAACATGGGCGCCACCGACATGAACATGGACATGAACGCGACCGACATGAACATGGATATGAACGCGACGGACATGAACGCGTCCGACATGAACATGGACATGAACTCGACCGGCAATACGATGGACATGAACACCACCAACACGATGTAAACGGACCAGCGAAGAGCACGCGCTGGGGCGGGGCGCCCGCGGAAACGCGGGCGCCCCATTTCATTTGTGCTATTGCGGTGCGCAGCGTTCACACAGACGCGGCAGGAGAGCAGTCATGGCCAAGGGCCAGAAAAAGTCGAACAAGGAAATTCGCAAGCCCAAGGCGAAGAAGGATAAGACCATCGCCGCCGCCCCTTCGACCAAGGGCGGTGCACGGGGCCTCGAGAATCTCGACCACCTCAAGAGTTGATCGGCGAGGCGACCTAGCGGGTTGCCCCTTGCCGCGACGCTTGGTGAAACAGCCAGGCCGAGGTCAGCCACATCGCGGTGAATACTAAAGTGAACGGCCCGGTGACCGGGTCCTGCGGATAACCGATGCCGCCAGCGATCGCATGCGCAATGCCGGTGGCGACCATGACGATCGCCATGCCCCTGGCTCGGAAACGGGCGATAATGGCGCCGAGCAAGGCCAGCGCGACGATCGCAAAGAAGATCATGTTGTAGGAATTGTCGTCGCCGATGTAGCCGACCGCGGCGTTGGACCAGACCAGCAAGAAGCCGGCTGCAAGGCCGACCGCAGCTCCGGCTCGATACGACCAGTTGGTGCTGATCCGCACCGCCACCTCGAACGCCAGCCCGACGCCGCCGATGACCAGGGCCGCGAACACAAAATCGCTGGCCGTCCAGTTGACCCCGGAGTTCGGCGCGAATTGCATCGCCGCCAGAGGCAGCAGGACCAATGCTACTGCTCCGGCCCAGGCGACCGGGCGAGCCCAGGTGAGGCCGGAGCGTCCGTCCAGTCTGTTAATATCGTTCATTGCGTGTCCCCTTTGCCGTTTTCTTCACATGCCGAATATCGGCCGGCGCTGTGACGGGCATGAGGGGGAGGTGAGCAAACGGTGAAAAAGCACGAACGTGGAGCAAGTGTAGGCCGCCCGCTCACCGAACGGGCGGCCTTTTTTCATTGATTAGGCAAATTGGTTCGACGAAGTCGACGTTGCATTCTCGGCCCTGGCATTGAGCCGGCTTTCGGCGATCCGGGTCAGCTTCTGATCGGTCGCTTTTTCTTCCTCGAGGGTCTGCTGGAGCAGGCTCGCGCAATCGTCGCGGCCCAGTTCCTTGGCCCAGGCGGTCAACGTCCCGTACTGCACGATCTCATAATGCTCGACCATCTGCGCCGCGTGCGTCAGGAAAGCGTCGAGCAGCTGCGGATCGTCGATCTTGGAGATCATTCCGTTGCCCGCCTTGGCGATGCCGTCGAACGCCGGGCAGGTGATTTCATTGGGCTCCTTCCCGAACAGCCGGAAAACCTGCTCCAGCCGGTCGATCTGGCCGCGGGTTTCCTGCAAATGCTGCTCGAAGCCGGACTTGAGTTCCGGCGAGGTAGCCTTGGAGATCATCACGTCGAGCTGCTCGGGGATCTGCCGCTCGGCATAATAAATCTGTCCGAGGACGTCGACGAACAGGCCGTCGAGCCCTTTGATGTCGCTGCTGAAAATACCCATGAAATTCCTCCTGGGATGCTGGTGTGGGGGATGCCTGGTAAACGATTGGCGGGGAGCCGTGTTGCGGGCACGGCGGGCGTTTCCGACGAGGCGGGGGAGACGGGGGGCAGGCGACTTTTCGAGGGGCCGGCCGGCCAGTCTCAGCGCCTCCGGTTCAGCGCCACCGCGGCGCGGACCAGCGCCTGGAAAGCCTCGCCGTCCACCTCCTCGCCCTCGCGGATGTCGATCGCCCGCATGGTGTTGCCGCCAAGGCTGCCGTTAAACAGGCGGTCAGGATCGGGGAGCCTGGCGCCCTTGGCAAAGGTCAGCTTGACCTTCGCCTTGTAGGTCTCGCCGGTGCAGATGATGCCTTCATGCTCCCACACCGGCACTCCGGCGGGGTTGGTCGGCTTCTTCCATTTGACCTGCTCGACGACTTGCTGGTCGGCCTCGCGGATCAGCCGGCGCATTCGGGCGAGTACCGGCCCGCGCCAGTCGGCGGCTTTGGCGATGATCGCGTCGATCTCGGCCGATGGGTCGTCCGCGGATGCGTCGTCGGCAGCCATTGTCTTGCTCCTCCTGTCGACCATCAGAAAGTCACGAAGTTGACCGTGCCGCAAGCGCCGCGGTTGGAGCGCGCGCCTCCACAGCGCAGGCGGCAGCGATCGCGCGCCTGTGACCTTCGTCAATCTCGGCGCGGGTGAGGTGCGTTCGGCCGGCGCCCATGGCGCTTTCCCAGATCGCAGCGAACAGGCCCCGCGGTTCGCGCTTGCGCAGCCGATAGGCGCTTTCGCGGCTCATTCCGGCGGCTCGCGCGGCGCGGCTGACGCTGCGGGTTCTGGCGAGGGCTTCGAGAAAGCGGAGCTGGCTAGCGGCGGTCCAGCCGTCATGGCGCGTACGCGGGCGAGTCATCCCGCAGCTTGGAACAGATGAAATCCAAATAGGACAGCATTTTCGTGGCACCCGGCTAAGGGAGCGCAGATGAGCGCAATCCGCATCCTGGTGGACGGCATTCCTGCTGTCCGCATCCTTGTGGATGCGGATGCCTGCCCGGTGAAGGACGAGGTCTACAAGGTCGCGTGGCGGCGCGAGGTGGCGGTCAAGGTGGTCAGCAACAGCTGGCAGCGGGTGCCCGCGCACCCGATGGTCGAGAGGGTGGTGGTGTCGGACAAGTTCGACGCCGCCGACGACTGGATCGTGGACGCGGCGGACGGGCGGGCGGTAGTCATTACTGGCGACATCCTGCTGGCCGACCGCTGCCTGAAGAAAGGCGCGACGGTGATCGGCCACAACGGCAAGCCGTTTACCAGCGCGAGCATCGGCGGCGACGTCGCGACTCGGGCGATCATGGCGGATTTGCGCGCGGGTGGGGACGTGGTTGGCGGGCCGGCGGCGTTTACGAAGGCGGACCGGTCGCGGTTTTTGCAGGCGCTGGATGCGGCTTTGGTGCGGTTGGGGAGAGAATAGGTATTTGCGTCTTGTACAAAATTCCGTACATTGTGGACATGAACTCGATCAGCTTCTCCGAGAGCCGCGCCAATCTGAAGGCGCTGATGGACCGCGTTGTCGCCGACAAGGCGCCGGTAACGATTACGCGAGCGCGGGGTCAGGAGAATGTGGTGCTGATATCCGAGAGCGAATGGGCTTCGATCGAAGAGACGCTGTATCTGCTGAGCTCTCCGAGGAATGCCGAGCGACTGCTGGCGGCCGTTCGCGGACTTGAGGCCGGCGATGGCGAGGAACATGAGCTGATCGAGCCTTGAAGATCGTCTTCTGGCCGACGGCGTGGGCGGATTACCTCTATTGGCAAGGCGAGGGCGGCAAGGCGCTTGAGCGTTTGAACGCGCTGCTCAAGGAATGCATGCGCGACCCGTTTCGCGGCACCGGCAAGCCCGAGCCGCTCGGCGGCAACCTGTCGGGCTGGTGGTCGCGGCGGATCAACCGCGAGCACCGGCTGGTGTATCGGGTGACGGGGAAGGACGAGGCGCAGGCGCTGGAGGTGGCGCAGTGCCGGTATCATTATTGAGTTAAGTATTGTGCCCCGGATTTTGACGACTGAATCGAGAGCCAAGCGGACGCGAAGACGGTGGTGATCACCGGCGACATCCTCCTCGCCGACCGCTGCCTGAAGAAAGGCGCGACCGTGATCGGCCACAACGGCAAGTTGTTCACCGCGGCGAGCATCGGCGGCGCGATCGCGACGCGGGCGATCATGGCCGACTTGCGGGCTGGCGGCGATGTGGTCGGCGGGCCGGCTCCGTTCGCCAAGGCGGATAGGTCGCGGTTCCTGCAGGCGCTGGATGCGGCGCTGGTGCGGTCGGATCGGGCTAGCGAGCTACCAGGCCCGAGGCCGGCGTTTTCCAGGCTTAGCCGCGAGCAAATCCGATGACTTTTGCCCGTTCCCTTCGCGCATACAAATAGGTCGGTATGGCGGTGGCAATCATCAGCGCGGTCAATGCGATCGAGAAGCGGCCCCAGCCCCCTTCTCCGTGGAGCATGAATGGGACTGCCCGAGTGAAGACTTCCGCGACGAGTGCCATGACCAGGCCGAAATAGGACCAGATCATGAGCTGCCCGTGCGCGGCAATCGCACGCCGGTCGCGCGTCCTGCGGTAGACCATTGCGGCGAGGAACGCCCCGGCAAGGGTCAACGAACTTCCCAATGCGCCGGCGTGGAATGCGTTGAAGCCGCCAGTGAGGTCGTATTTCGCGAGTGCCGTGCCATTCAGCACCACCATCGACCCGAGATAGGCGTAACCCCAGGCAACATGGACTCGCGTGCCCTTGCGCGCCCAGAGCACCCACGCCCCGGCTGCCAGCGCGATCAACGCCGCCAGCAGGTGCGACTGGCCGATCACCCCGCTGGTCCAGCTGGTGAAATAGGAAATGGCGCTTTCAAGCACTGGCGGTTCTCGCTTGGTCCCGATAGGGTTTGAGTATTACATAATAGAATAGCTGGCAAGTGCCGGACCCGTAAACTGCGCTGGCGAGAGGGCCGAGAATGCAACAACCGAAAATGATCGTGCTTGCGCTTCTCGGAACGGGGTTGCGCTATGGCTTCGAGATGGAGGAGTTCGCGCGGCGGACGAACCTGCGGCAGTGGGCGAAGATCGGCATGTCGACCATCTATAAGGCACTCAAGGATCTGGAGCGCGAAGGCGCGATCACAGTCGAGATCGAGCAAAGTGACATTGGCCCCACGCGCAAGGCCTATGCGCTGACCCGGGACGGCCGTGCCCGCATGGTCCGGCTGATCGGCGAGGCGCTGGCGTCGGACATGTCGGTCTTTTCAGAACGCATCGCCGGACTAGTGTTCGCTCCGCTGATGGGGACCGCCCTCGCGACTGAAGCCATCACCGGCTCGGTCGCAGGCCTGGAACGCGCCGACGCCATGCTGGCGAATAGCCTAGAGGCGAAGGGCATGGACTCGATCGGCAGGGCAGTCGTCGAATATTACCGCGCCGTCTATGCCGCCGAGCGTGAGGCGATGGGGAAAGTGCTGCGCCTACTGGGGCAGGGATAGCTAATGGACGCCGCGCGTCCCGTGGTCCCGCCCGGTCGCTTAGCAACCGCTTCCCTTGGCTCAATCGTGCTCCCGGCTCCCCGCGCCCAAGTAGAGTTCCATGCCGCCTTCTCGGTAGCGCTTGGACATCTCGGCCATTCCGGATTCCGCTTCGGCTTCCGAAATGGAAACAGGCCCTCCCCCGGCCCCTCCCGCTTGCGGGAGGGGAGAGGGCGCATGAGTGGCCTGCTCCTGCGCCTTGGCAAACTCCCTCACCTCGGCACTGATCTTCATCGAGCAGAACTTCGGCCCGCACATCGAGCAGAAGTGGGCGGTCTTGGCGCCTTCGGCCGGCAGCGTCTGGTCGTGATATTGCTCGGCGGTGTCGGGGTCGAGCGACAGGTTGAACTGGTCGCGCCAGCGGAAGTCGAACCTTGAGCGTGACAGCGCGTCGTCGCGCAGCCTCGCGGCCGGGTGGCCCTTGGCGAGGTCGGCGGCGTGGGCGGCTAGCTTGTACGTGATCACCCCGACCTTGACGTCGTCGCGGTCGGGGAGGCCGAGGTGCTCCTTGGGGGTGACGTAGCAGAGCATCGCGGTGCCGAACCAGCCGATCATCGCCGCGCCGATGCCGCTGGTGATGTGGTCGTAGCCGGGCGCGATGTCGGTGGTCAGCGGGCCCAATGTGTAGAACGGCGCCTCGCCGCAGGCCTCCAGCTGCTTGTCCATGTTGGCCTTGATCTTGTGCATCGGCACGTGGCCGGGGCCTTCGATCATCACCTGGACGTCGTGGCTCCACGCGACCTTGGTCAGCTCGCCAAGTGTGTAGAGCTCGGCGAACTGGGCTTCGTCGTTGGCGTCGGCGATGCTTCCCGGGCGCAGGCCGTCGCCAAGCGAGAAGGCGATGTCGTAGGCCTTCATGATCTCGCAAATCTCGTCGAAGCGCTCGTAGAGGAAGCTCTCGCGATGGTGGGCGAGGCACCATTTGGCCATGATCGAGCCGCCGCGGCTGACGATTCCGGTGACCCGGTTGGCGGTCATCGGCACGTAGGGCAGGCGCACACCGGCGTGGATGGTGAAGTAATCGACGCCCTGCTCGGCCTGCTCGATCAAGGTGTCGCGGTAGACCTCCCAGTTGAGGTCCTCGGCGATGCCGCCGACCTTTTCGAGCGCCTGGTAGATGGGGACGGTGCCGATCGGGACCGGCGAGTTGCGGATGATCCATTCGCGGGTGTCGTGGATGTTGCGGCCGGTCGAGAGGTCCATGACCGTGTCGGCGCCCCAGCGGATCGACCACACCATCTTGTCGACTTCGGCGGCGACATCGGAGGCGACGGCGCTGTTGCCGATATTGGCGTTGATCTTGACCAGGAAATTGCGGCCGATCGCCATCGGCTCGGTTTCGGGGTGGTTGATGTTGGCGGGGATGATGGCGCGGCCGCGGGCGACCTCGTCGCGAACGAACTCGGGGGTGACGAAGTCGGGGATGCTGGCGCCGAAGTCTTCGCCGTCGCGGGGCTTGGCGGCAAGCATCTCGCGGCCGAGGTTCTCGCGGGTGGCGACATATTCCATTTCCGGCGTGACGATGCCGCGGCGGGCGTAGTGCATCTGGGTGACGTTGGCGCCGGGGCGGGCGCGGAGGACGCGCTTGCGGACGTTGGGGAACGCCTGCACGCCACCGCTGCGGTCGGGGCCGAGCTGGCCGTTGTCCTCGGGGCGGACTTCGCGCTGGGCGATTTCCTCGACGTCGCTGCGGCCGCGGATCCACTGCGCGCGGAGCTCGGGCAGGCCGGCCATGATGTCGATGCGCTGCTGCGGGTCCGTGTAGGGTCCGGAGGTGTCGTAGAGGTTGAGCGGCGGCTCGCCCGACGACGGCTCGAGATCGACGGCGCGCATTGCGACAGCGTTGACGTAAATCTTGCGCGAGCCACGGATCGGCCCGGTGGTGACGTTTAGCTCAGTGCGTGCAGGCGCGTCGCCCATTTCGATATCCTCCCTACGGCCGTGCGAACGGCATCAGGTTCAACGGGTCTCGGCCGGATGCCGACTCTCAGCCTTGCGGCTCCCCGGGACAGACGCTGGTAAAGAAAAGCCCGGCGACTGACCAGCCGCCGGGCTCGTGAAGTTCGACCAGATTGCGCTGGCTTAGCGCTGGCGCAGCGCGTTGGCTTCCTGGGCGCTGAGCGTGCCGTCCTTGTTGGTATCGACGCGATCAAAGGTCGCGAGCGGCTGGGTGCGATATTCGGCGGGGCTGATCTTGCCGTCCTTGTTGGTGTCGAACTCCGTGACCATCTGCGCCGGCGTATCGCTGGGCCGGATGCTGGGAGCAGCGGCCTTGAATTCGGCCATGCTGAGCTGGTTGTCCTTGTTCGTATCGAGGCGCTTGAACTCGGTATCGATGCGCTGCTGCTGCACCGCGGCGGCTTCCTTGAGGGCGCGGTTTTGCGCTGTTGTGATCTCGGCGGTGACCAGAACGCCGTCCTTGTTGGCGTCGAGCTCGGCGAAGCGGGCGTCGATGTTCTGGATCATGGTCGCTCGGGTCGGGGGCGCGGAGGGCCGCTGCGCCGCGGTTGGAGCTTGCGCGGCCTGACCCGCCCAGGCGGCAGTCGACAGCATCGAAGCGGCAACCGCCGCCAGGCAAGTGGATCGGAACAACATTGGTATCTCCTTCGAAATTCGCGGGTTGGCATCGGAACGCTCAGCAGGCCGAGCGCAGCATCGACGCAGCCGTCCCGTCGCTTGAACGACATTGCTGCTTGCTGAATTGGGTTTCCAGCGGGTGGCGGCTGTTTGCAAGCCGGTGCCGCCGCGCTAGACGAAATCCCTGTCTCGCCCCGGCTCCTCACTCTCCTGGCACCACGTTTTGAAGGACTGCGCTTGCGTTCACTGACGCACCTCGACCGGCTCGAGGCCGAAAGCATCCATATCCTGCGCGAAACCGTCGCCGAGGCGGAGCGGCCGGTGATGCTTTATTCGATCGGCAAGGATTCGGCGGCGATGCTGCACCTCGCGAAGAAGGCGTTCCACCCGGCGCCGCTGCCGTTCCCGCTGCTCCACGTCGATACCGGTTGGAAATTCGGCGACATGTACCGGCTTCGCGACAAGGTCGCGGCCGAACCGGGCATCGAGCTTTTGGTCTACAAGAACCCGGAAGCGCAGGCCAAGGGCATCAACCCGTTCGACCACGGACCGCTGCACACCGACATGTGGAAGACCGAAGGCTTGAAGCAGGCGCTCGATAAATATGGTTTCGACGCAGCCTTCGGAGGCGCTCGCCGCGACGAGGAGAAGAGCCGCGCGAAGGAGCGGATCTTCAGCTTTCGAAGTGCCAGTCACCGCTGGGACCCCAAGCGCCAGCGGCCGGAGCTGTGGTCGCTGTACAATGTCCGCAAGAACAAGGGCGAAAGCGTCCGGGTGTTCCCCTTGTCCAACTGGACCGAGCTCGACGTCTGGCAATATATCCTTCGCGAGCAGATCGAGATCGTGCCGCTCTATTTCGCCGACCAGCGGCCGACGGTCGAGCGCGACGGGCTGCTGTTGATGGTCGACGACGACCGCTTTCCGCTGAATGGGGAACAGCCAGTAGCGCGCAGCGTCCGCTTCCGGACGCTGGGCTGCTACCCGCTGTCGGGCGCGGTCGAGAGCAAGGCGGGAACACTGGAGGAGGTGGTGGCAGAGATGCTGCTGACGACCACGTCGGAACGGCAGGGCCGGGCGATCGACCGCGACGCCGGCAGCGCCAGCATGGAGAAGAAGAAGCAAGAGGGCTATTTCTGATGGTCCGGGTGCTCGAGCAGGACCGGGAGCTGATCGCCACCGACGTCTCCGCGTGGCTGGCGCGGCACGAGGCCAAGGAAATGCTTCGCTTCATCACCTGCGGCAGTGTCGATGATGGCAAGTCGACTCTGATCGGCCGCCTGCTCTACGACTGCAACCAGGTGTTCGACGACCAGCTCGAAAGCCTGGAAGCGGACAGCAAGACCGCCGGCACGCAAGGGACCAAGCTCGACTTCGCGCTGCTCGTCGACGGGCTGTCGGCGGAGCGCGAGCAGGGCATTACCATCGATGTCGCCTATCGCTTCTTCTCGACCGAGAAGCGCAAGTTCATCGTCGCCGACACGCCCGGCCACGAGCAATATACGCGCAACATGATCACCGGCGCCTCGACCGCCGATGTCGCCATATTGCTGATCGACGCGCGCAAGGGGGTGCTGACCCAGACCCGGCGGCACAGCTATCTCGCTAACCTCGTGGGCATCCGCCGGTTCGTGCTGGCGGTGACCAAGATGGACCTGGTCGATTACAACCAGGAAGCGTTCGACGCGATCACCGCCGACTATCGCGGCTTTGCCGAAAAGATCGGAGTCGCCAACTGGGTTGCGATCCCGGTGTCGGGCACCGCCGGCGACAATGTCTCGAGCCGCAGCGGGCAGATGAGCTGGTACAACGGCCCGGCCCTGCTCGAATATCTGGAGACGGTGGAGATCGACGCCAGCATGGACGCGGCCAAGCCGCTGCGGATGCCGGTGCAATGGGTCAACCGCCCCAACCAGAGCTTCCGCGGTTTCGCCGGCCAGATCGCCGCGGGGTCGGTGGGGCCAGGGACCGAGGTCCGGATCCTGCCGTCCGGGCGGACTTCCCACGTCGCGCGGGTGGTAACGATGGGCGGCGATCTCGACCAGGCGGTCGCCGGCCAGTCGGTGACGATCACGCTTGAGGACGAAGTCGATTGCTCGCGCGGGGACGTCATTGCAGCGGCGATCGACCCGCCCGAAGCCGCCGACCAGTTCGAAGCCACGATCGTCTGGATGGATGAGGACGAGCTGCTTCCCGGGCGCGGCTACTGGATGAAGATCGGCACCCAGATGGTGACGGCGATGGTCCAGGAGCCGAAATATGAGGTCAACGTCAACACGCTCGAGCACCTGGCCGCCAAGACGCTTGGGTTGAATGCGATCGGAGTCGCCGAGATCTCAACCGACCGGGACGTCGTGTTCGAGCCCTATGCCGTGGAGGGATCGAGCCCCAATCGGGTGCTCGGCGGCTTCGTCCTGATCGACAAGACCAGCAACGCGACCGTTGCTGCGGGGATGATCAACTTCGCGCTTCGCCGCGCGCTCAACATCCACCGCCAGCATCTGGAAGTCGGCCGGGAGACCCACTCGGCGTTGAAGGGCCAGAAGCCCGCGGTGCTGTGGTTCACCGGCCTGTCCGGCGCCGGCAAGTCGACCATCGCCAACGCCGTCGAGAAGAAACTCGCGGCGCGCGGACGGCACACCTACTTGCTCGACGGCGACAACGTCCGCCACGGGCTCAACCGCGACCTCGGTTTCACCGAGGCCGACCGAATCGAGAATATCCGCCGCGTCGGCGAGGTCGCCAAGCTGATGGCGGACGCGGGACTGATCGTGCTGACCGCCTTCATCTCCCCGTTCCAGGCCGAGCGGCACATGGTGCGGCGGATGATGGCCGAGGGCGAATTCATTGAGGTGTTCGTCGATACGCCGATCGAGGAAGCCGAGAAGCGCGACGTCAAGGGCCTCTACGCCAAGGCGCGGGCCGGCGAACTCAAGAATTTCACCGGAATCGACAGCCCCTACGAAGCGCCCGAGGATGCCGAAATCCGCATCGACACGACGCGGATGGGGGTGGACGACGCGGCGGACTTCATTGTCGAGAAGCTGCTCGGACGGCGGTAGCGTCATTGCGAGCGTAGCGAAGCAATCCAGCCGCCGCGCTGGATTGCCGCGTCGTTGGCGCTCCTCGCAATGACGGTCGGGGTGCTTAGTCCCCTTCGCCGGGATCCGGCGTGAAGAACTTGTCGTACTTGCCCTCGACACCCTTGAACTCGTCGGCGTCGGGCGGGCTGTCCTTTTTGCGGGTGATGTTGGGCCACTGGCTGGAGAAGCTGGTGTTGAGCTCAAGCCACTTTTCCAGCCCATTCTCGGTATCCGGAAGGATCGCTTCGGCCGGGCATTCGGGCTCGCAGACGCCGCAATCGATGCATTCGTTGGGGTTGATGACCAGCATCGTCTCGCCTTCGTAGAAGCAGTCGACCGGGCAGACTTCGACGCAATCCATATATTTGCAGCGGATGCAGGCGTCGGTGACGACGTAAGTCATGGTGGCGAAGCTCCCTTTGCGACCTAGGGCTAGGTCGCCGCGCTGTGCTCGTCAACGCCCAGCTCTTCATAGCATGCGCGCGCCTCGCCAGGAGGCCCGCGGCGGGTCGGCAGGGCGACAACCTTGAGGACTCGAATGTCGCCGCGCAGCGGCAGCGCGAGGACGCTCCCGACGCGGACGGTGTCGCTCGGCTTTTCGACCCGCTTGCGGTCGATGCGGACATGGCCGGCGTCGATCATCGACTGAGCGAGGGTGCGGCTTTTCACCAGCCGGATGCAGTGGAGGAAGCGGTCGATCCGCACGTCTAGCGCTTGAGCTTGGCCAGCTCGGCAAAGGCGTGGCTGGGCCGCGTCTCGGTCCGCTGGCGCCGTTGCTGGCGGGCGCCGCGCCACCGCCAGCTGCCGTCGCGGCGGGCAAAGCCGACGTCGGCCATCAGTTGCGCCACCGCCGCCTCGTCGAGGCCGACCGAGGTGGCGAAGGCCACGTCAACCGGGTCGTCACCGCCGGCCGAACGGACCTTGAGCGCATGGCTGGCCAGCCGGTCGGCAAGGTCGATGCGAATCCACTCCCGGCCGATGCGGCGGTAGGCGAGCGCCGCTCCGCGCGGGTCGGCGTCGGCGGCAAGGGTGGCGGCGCCCGCGGCCGGCAGGTTGGGCATCGCAGCGCCGGTGCGCACCGCGATGAGGGCAGCGCGCCACAGTTGCGCGACGGGCTTGAGCAGGGGCGGCAGAAAGACGTCGAGCGGACCCAGGCGGACGCGCAAGGCGTGCAGCGCCTGGC
>JACCSV010000327.1 GCA_013812805.1 Sphingomonas sp.
AATGAAAACTTCCCAGAGCGGCCAGTCACCGGTCACGCCGCCGCCCTTGTCCGCCGCTTCGCCTCGTGCTGAGCGGCCGCCTCGCGCACCCAGGCGCCGTCCTCCCACGCGTTGCGGCGGGCTTCCATCCGCTCCTTGGCGACCGGGCCCTGCCCCTTCACCACCGCATAGAATTCGTCCCAGTCGATCTCACCGAAATCGTAGCCGCCCTTCTCCTCGTTCCACTTGAGCGCGGGATCGGGGACGGTGATCCCGAGGAAATCTGCCTGCGGGACTGTAATGTCGACGAACTTCTGGCGAAGCTCGTCATTGGTTTCGCGCTTGATTCGCCAGCGCATCGACTGGGCGGTGTTGGGGCTGTCTTCGTCGGGCGGACCGAACATCATCAGGCTCGGCCACCACCAGCGATTCAATGCGTCCTGCGCCATCCTTTTCTGCTCGGCGGTGCCATTGGCCAGCGCAATCATGATCTCGTAGCCCTGGCGCTGGTGGAAGCTTTCCTCCTTGCAGACGCGGACCATGGCGCGCGCATAGGGGCCGTAGCTGGTGCGCTGCAGCGGCACCTGGTTCATGATGGCGGCGCCGTCGACCAGCCAGCCGATCGCGCCGATGTCGGCCCAGGTCAGCGTCGGATAATTGAAGATGGTGGAATATTTGGCCTTGCCGCTCAAAAGCGCCTCGGTCAGCTCGTCGCGGCCGACGCCCAGCGTCTCCGCGGCGCAATAAAGGTAGAGACCGTGGCCGGCTTCGTCCTGCACCTTGGCGAGCAGGATCGCCTTGCGCCGAAGCGACGGCGCGCGGCCGATCCAATTGCCTTCCGGGAGCATGCCGACGATCTCGCTATGCGCATGCTGGCTGATCTGGCGGGTCAGCGTCCGCCGGTACGCCTCGGGCATCCAGTCCTTGGGCTCGATGAACTCGTCGGCGGCGACCCGCGCCTCGAACGCCTCGAGGAGCTTGGGGTCCTCGAGGTTCTCGATCTTGGCGGTCTTCTGCAGCTCGGTTGTGTACATGGCCTCGATGTAGTCCCTGAGAGGATAACGTTCAAACCTCGACGAGCGCTCCGCCGATAGTGCGGGAGTAGCCGGTGAACTCGGCGACAGTGCGGCCATCGCCGGTTCGGACCGCGACCCGAGTGACGCCGCTTCGCCCTTCGCTGGCTACTTCAGCGGCTTCGGCGACCAGCGTCTCGCCTTCGCGAGCGCTGCCGAGAAAGACGATCGACGCCTGCGCGGCGACAGCGCGCTCGTTGCGGCCGTTGCACACGTAAGCGAACGCTGTGTCAGCGAGCGCGAAGACGATCCCGCCATGGGCAATACGGTGCCCGTTGAGCATGTCGTCGCGAAGCTGCATCGAAATGCGCGCATAGCCCGCGCGCGCCTCCTCGATCCGCACGCCCCAGGCGGGGCCGGTACCCTCCGCCGCAAGCATCGCCTCGGCTACCCTGCCCGCAAGTTCGTTTGCGTCCACGCCCTCTCCTTGGCTAGGCGGACGCATGGCTTACGAGACAATCGACTGCAAGGTTGAGGATGGCGTCGCCCGCGTCACGCTCAATCGACCCGACCGCCTCAACAGCTTCACCGCCGCCATGCACGCCGAGCTCCGCGATGCGCTGGCGAGCCTGGGCGACGCCCGCGTCGTCATCCTCACCGGCGCCGGCCGCGGCTTCTGCGCCGGGCAGGATCTCAACGACCGCGCCGTCGCGCCGGGCGAAGCAGTCGACCTCGGCGAAACCGTCGAGAGTTGCTGGAATCCGCTAATCCGAACCCTCAACTCGCTTCCGCAGCCGGTGATCGCCCGCGTCAACGGAGTAGCGGCGGGCGCCGGCGTCAGCATCGCGCTCGCCTGCGACATCGCGGTTGCGGCGAGATCCGCCAAGTTCGTCCAGAGCTTCTCGGCAATCGGCCTCATCCCCGACAGTGGCGGAAGCTGGATTCTGCCGCGCCTGGTCGGTCAGGCGCGCGCGCTCGGCCTCGCGCTCACCGGCGAGCCGCTGCCGGCGGAGAAAGCGGCCGAATGGGGCCT
>JACCSV010000008.1 GCA_013812805.1 Sphingomonas sp.
CTGCCCATGTCGCAATGGCAGGAAGGCGATTGGCTCGCCGCGATTTGCGTGGTCGTGTTTGCCGCGTTTCTCGCCATCGGCGTTATTATCGCGACCAGCCGCAAGCCGGAGTTCGCGGGCCATCCCAGGGGCTTGTACATGCTGTTCTTCGCCGAGATGTGGGAACGCTTCTCCTTCTACGGCATGCGCGCGCTGCTGATTTTCTACCTGACGCAACACTGGCTGTTCAACGACGGCAAATCAAACCTGATCTATGGTTCCTATTTAAGCCTGGTTTACGTCACTCCGGTGCTCGGCGGTTATCTTGCCGATCGCTATTTAGGCCAGCGCAAGGCGGTCCTGTTCGGCGGAATCCTGCTTGCACTAGGCCACGGCTTCATGGCGGTCGAAGGCGTCGGCGGACAGGAAGACTCCACGATCAACGTCTTCTGGCTGGCGCTGGCGCTCATCATCGTCGGCTCGGGCTTCCTGAAAGCCAATATTTCGGTGATGGTTGGACAGCTTTATCGCCTCACCGACACGCGTCGCGACGCAGCCTATACGATTTTCTACATGGGCATCAATCTGGGCGCCGCGGCCGGCACGATCCTTGTCGGGTATCTCGGCCAGACAATTGGCTGGGGCTGGGGCTTCGGTCTCGCCGGTATCGGCATGCTCGTCGGGCTCACGGTGTTCGTGCTTGGCCGGAAGGTGTTAATGGGGGCTGGCGAACCGCCGGCGCCGCTGTCCAGGGAGAAGGAGTTCGTCCTCTACGGAACCGGCGTCGCCGCAGTCGCGGTGATGTGGGGTCTGATCCAGTATCAGGATGTCATCCAAAACCTCCTCATCGTGTCGGGCATCGCGCTGCTCGGCTATGTGCTTTGGCAGGCGTTCAAGCTGGACAAGGAGCCCCGCGAGCGCATTTTCGCGATCCTGTTCCTGATCGCCCTCAATCCGCTGTTCTGGGGCCTGTTCGAACAAGCGGGAGGTAGCTTCAACCTTTACACCGACCGCTATGTCGATCGCGCAGGAATCCCCGCGTCGATCTTCCAGTCGATCAACCCGATCTACATCCTCCTGCTCGCACCGTTGTTTGCAGTGCTTTGGCAGCTTCTTGGCAACCGCGGACTCGAGCCATCGGCGCCCGCTAAGTTCGCACTGGCACTGGCACAGGTGGGCCTTGGCTTCCTCGTCTTCGTCTGGGGCGCCAATACGGTCGGGGCGGAGGTGATGACCCCGGTGATATTCGTGTTCCTGCTCTACCTACTCCACACCACCGGCGAGCTCTGCCTGTCGCCGGTTGGCCTGAGCGCGATGAACAGGCTCGCGCCGCCCTTCATGGCCTCGCTGATCATGGGCGCCTGGTTTTACATGACCGCGGTCGGCAACTTCGTCGGAGGCAAGATCGGCGAGGCGACCGGTGGCCACGACGGCGAGATGACGAAGGAAGCGACGCTCGCTGTCTACAGCCAGATCGGCTGGATTACGCTCGGCGTCAGTGTAGTTGTGCTTGCGCTGAGCCCGTTCGTGAAGCGCTGGATGCACCTCGACACGCTTGGAGATGATCGTGACGACCAGCTCGCCGGCCGTTCGACGCTTGCCGAAAATCAGGCGCCGGGCATGTCTCCGCAAGATGAAGAGAGAGCGCCGGGAGACCCGCGTCCAAGCCCGAGAAGTTGATGAAATTAGCATCACTGGCGGTGGCAGCGTTGCTTGCCACCGCGCTTTCCGGGTGCGCGGCGCTCGCGCCTCCGAAGAAAGCGGCGGCACCGATCCGCTTCAACGAGGACCCGTATCCGTCGACTTACACGCGTTATCCGGGCGTGCCGACAGTGATCCGCAACGCCACCGTGTTCGACGGAGAGGGTGGGCGCATCGAGGGCGGCACCGTGATCTTCGCCGACGGCCTGCTGCAGTCGGTTGGCGGGCCCGACCTGCTATCGCCCGCCGGTGCGGTCGTCATCGACGGCACTGGCAAGTTCGTGACGCCCGGTATCATCGACGTCCACAGCCACCTTGGAGATTATCCATCGCCCGCCGTCACGCCGCACTCGGACGGCAATGAGGCGACCTCGCCGGTTCGACCCGAAGTCTGGGCCGAGCACAGCGTGTGGCCGCAGGATCCGGGGTTCAGCCGAGCCTTGGCCAACGGCGGCGTTACCGCGCTTCAGATTCTGCCCGGTTCGGCCAATCTATTCGGCGGGCGCTCCGTCACGCTCAAGAACGTTCCGGCGCGAACTATGCAGGGGATGAAATTTCCCGGCGCCCCTCATGGGCTCAAAATGGCCTGCGGGGAAAACCCCAAGCGGGTCTACGGCCCGAAGGGCAACATGCCGCAGACCAGGATGGGCAATATCGCGCTCACCCGCGAAACCTGGATCAAGGCGCAGGCCTACAAGCGCAAGTGGGACGCATACTACCGCGACGGCGGCGACATGCCGGAGCGGATCCTGGCGATGGATACCCTCAAGGGCGTGCTCGACGGCCAAATCAATATTCACAACCACTGCTACCGGGCCGACGAGATGGCGAACATGATCGATATGTCGAAGGAATTCGGCTATAGAATCACCGCCTTCCACCACGCGGTAGAAGCCTACAAGATCGCCGACATGCTGGCCGCAAACAACATTTGCGCGGCGATTTGGGCAGACTGGTACGGCTTCAAGATGGAAGCCTATGACGCGATCCAGGAGAACATCCCCCTGGTCCACAATTCGGGCGCGTGCGCGATCGTCCATTCCGACGACCCCAACGGCATCCAGCGACTGAACCAGGAGGCGGCCAAAGCCCTGGCCGACGGCCGCCGCGCGGGAATGAACTTCAGCGAGCAGGTGGCTTGGAGCTGGCTGTCCGCCAATCCCGCCAAGGCGCTCGGCATCTTCGAGCGGACCGGAAGCCTCAAGGCCGGCAAGATGGCCGACGTCGTGCTGTGGAACGGCAATCCGTTCAGCACCTACACGCGGCCGGAGCGGGTGTGGGTCGACGGCGCCGAACTGTACGATTCCGGCAATCCGCAGCGGCGCCCGGTCAGCGACTTCGAGCTTGGCCAGCCGGGCGAGGGGGATGTGAAATGATCCGCTCCGCACTGGTTTATGCGCTGATCGCCCTTGCAGCGCCGGCGACGGCGCAGACGATTGCGATCACCAACGGCACGGTCGCGACAGGTGACGGCTCGGGGCCAATGCAGGGCGCGACGGTGGTGATCCGGGACGGCCGCATCGTTGCTGCCGGGCCGGGCGTGTCGGTTCCCGCCGGCGCTCAGGTGATCGACGCCAGCGGCAAATGGGTGACTCCTGGGATCGTCGCCGGTTTCTCGCGCCTCGGTCTAAGCGACGTGGACCTCAGCGTTGACGGCGCCGAAGACACTTCGGCCGACAGCGGACCGTTCAGCGCCGCAATCGATGTCGCTCCTGCGATCAACCCCCTGTACCAGACGGTGCAAGTGAACCGCGCCGACGGCGTCACCCGAGCGATCGTTGCCCCCGCGGCGCCGCGCAATATTTTTGCCGGGCAAGGCGCGGTGATCGACACCGGCGCCGATATGCGCCCGATCACTCGCGCCCGCGCCTTCCAGTTCGTGGAGCTGGGCGAGACCGGCGCCGACAAGGCCGGCGGGTCGCGTGCTTCAGCGCATGTGCTGTTCCGCAACGCGCTTCGCGAGGCTTCCGAGCTTCGCCGTTACGCCACGCCCGTGTCGTCGGGCGGAAGCGGGCCGCGGGACGAGCGGCTTCGACCGGTCGTCCGCAATCCCAACGAATCCCGCGACTTGGATTCCAGCGCGCAGCGCAGCCAGGACGTGCTGCTGACCCGCTTCGATGCCGCCGCGCTGGTCCCGGTGCTTCAGGGGCGGCAATATCTGTTCGTTCACGTCGAGCGCGCCAGTGACATCCTCCAGGTTCTGGAATTGCGGCGCGAATTCCCCACGCTGAAGGTCGTCATCGTCGGTGCCAGCGAGGGGTGGATGGTGGCGAACGAGCTCGCGGCCACCGGCGTTCCGGTGATCGCCTCGGCACTCAACGACCTGCCGTCCAGTTTCGAGCAGCTGGCAGCAACCCAGTCCAATGTCGGACGAATGCGCAATGCCGGCGTCAACGTTTCCATCGGGATGATCAACGACGATGAAACGCGCAATCTTTTCCGACAGCGCCAATACGCCGGCAATCTGGTGGCGCTGGGCAAGGTCCCGGGTGCGACTGGGCTCAGCTGGGGCGAAGCGTTGGCGATGATCACCTCGCGACCGGCCGAGGCGATCGGCATGGGCGGGGAGATCGGCAGCCTTGCGCCCGGCCGCCGCGGCGATGTCGTGGTCTGGTCGGGTGACCCGCTGGAGCCTGCCAGCGCCGCGGAAGCGGTGTTCATCGACGGCGTTCAACAGCCGCTCGTCACGCACCAGACGCGGCTGCTTCAGCGCTACCGCTACCTGCCGCGCCGCGATCTTCCCGAAGCGTACCGGCGCTGAAGTTCGCACCTGTCGGCTTCGCGCGCTAAACGCCTGTCCATGACCCGCAGATTCTTTGGCACGGACGGCATTCGCGGTCTGACCAACAGCGAGCCGATGACTGCGCAGATGGCGC
>JACCSV010000010.1 GCA_013812805.1 Sphingomonas sp.
TCATGCCCCCTGCGGCCTTGGAGATAAGTGCGGAGATCGTTTCGAAGGGAGCGCCGGACTATATCCTCGCCGTACAATGTCTTCATCACCATCCGCGACGAATATTCGGCTAGGGTCTCGGTCAACACCTCGTTGCCTTCCATTTTCGCCGGCACAAGCTGGTGGCCCCAATATTGGTGCCCCATCTCGTGCGTCGCTACCTCGGCGACATGATCGATCGTCTCGGGATCGCTGTAATCGACGACAAATCCCAGCGTCTCCGAAAATGGCATGCTACCGGCGAAAGCCTGGGCGAAATAAGCATAGCCGGGGAATTCGATGATCCGCGCCTCGCTGAAGGGGTAAGGACGGAAAGCCGCTTCGTAGCGGTCGATCGAAGCCTGGAGCGCGTTAAGTATTCGATCGACGTTCCAGGCGTGGCCTGGATGATAATAGACGGCGAGGTCGATACCGCGGTGCTGACGGTGCTTCTCGGCATAGCGCGCCGAATGCACCGATACGTTGGAACGGATCGGCGCGTCGGACACGAAGCGTGCGATGCGGCGGCCGTCACGGACCAAATCGGAGACCTTCCTGCCGGTCGCGACCGGCGTCTGGTCTGCCAATGTCGACACTGTGATGTCGGTCATCATCCATGACGTGCCTTGGTTGGCCGTATTGACCGCGGACAGGTCTTCGAGCTTCGGCAGCCCGACCGCGGGCGGTAGCCGGTATTTCCGCCGGTCGGCGGGGCTCTCCAGCAATCCGCTACGATTCATGCCGATGACGGGCAGGAGTTCGTTCGTGCTGAGGAAGGTGCCATTCTCGACCAGCCTCGTGTTCGGCGCTCCGTTGGCAAAGCCGCGGTACCAGCGCCGCGTCCCGAACGCCATGACACGGTCTTCGCCCGGCCGCATTGGCTCGTCGAGGCGGAAGATGCGATAACCGTCCTTCGCATTCTCGTAGATCAATCGCGCGGCAGGCACGGCCACGCTGGTGAGTTCAAGTTGCCGGCCGCCAAATCGGGCGTCATGGTCGCCAAGCCGGACGTGAATGTCGGTGATCGGCCGATCGGTGAGGTTCGTGAGCCGATAGCGACCATTGGTCACGGCACGCCGGTCGTCCGGGTAAAGCGCAACGTTTAGCTTGGCGTCGGAGATGGTCGGATGCGGCAGGCGTTCGTATTTCAGATACTTCTTCTCATATTCGGCGAAGAAAGCGTTCCGCTCGTCTACCGTTTCGTAACGGTTGAGAATGTTGGTGTTGTAATAAGCGTAGGCGCCGGTTGCCGTGAATGTTAGCAGGGCTGCTCCGCCTATCATCCCCGGCGCGCCGGCGAGGCGCCTAGTCGCGAGCTTCAGTCTGGGTTTCAGCCTTATTTCGGTGCCGCGCCGCCACAGCAAGTGGGCGGCCACCAGCAGCAGCAGTGCGAGAGCTCCCCAATAAAGGCGGAACACCCACGGACCCTTCCAGAAAGAGTCCAGGCCGTTCATGTCGCTGAGCGGCACGGCAGGCGTGCCGCCATAATCCAGGAGATTGTGATCGGGCGCCCAGGGGACCTGCAGTGGCGTGAACTGCAGCAGGACGTAGATCATCATAACACCCCAGCCCACGAACTTGTGCGGGCTGACCGAGTGGACGAAGATGGCAAGCGCGGTGACGAGCAGGATGTCGTAGGTCATCGGCAGCACGTACCAGAGCAGATATTGGTCCAGGTCCAGGCGCGTGAACCCGAGGCTGAGCTGAATGCCGACGGCCGCCGCGACGCCGATCAGGAAAACGCAGAGCAGGACGAGGACCACCGCCGTCGTCTTGGGAACGACATAGGCCCAGTTCGGAAACGGGGCCGTGTCGATGATCTCGTGCATCCTGCGGTCCCGTTCCCGCCAGACGAGCTCGCCCGCGTACAGAATGACGATGATCATCGGAACGACCGCAAACACCTCCATAAGCTCGTCGATCATGGAGACCGTGGTCGCGTAGGACGGCCTGCCGTCGGGATCGCGGTCGGTGATCAAGACGAAGAAGGTCACGAACATGACGAACATCAGCAGAAGGATAAAGGCGGGGCTCTTGAAGACGTGCTTCATTTCGAACTTCGTGCGCAGCCAGAACAGCGGCCAGACGGCGGTCCTGCCGTGCTCCGCGGAAGGCAAGGCCAAGGACGACGTCCTTGCGGCAGTTGCTTCGGAAGAAACCAGTTGCTCGAGCCTCTGCTTCTTCTGCTTGCGCTTCGACATGCCCTTGTCGGCGAAGTTGTAGCGAAAATAGGCGACGGCCAGGAACAGGACCGACAGGCCGATCCAGAGCAGGCGGTTGTAGAGCAACGTCCCGCTGAAATCGGGGAGAATTGAATTGAGTTCGGGGACGGTCCAGTAACGCGTTGCGTCGGAAATGGCGCGCATTCCGAAAGGCTCTGAAACGTTGACGGCCGCCACAAGATCCGGCGTGCCTGAAAGGCCAGTGGTCAACGTAAGGTAAAGCATCAGAAAGACGATGACCCCCAAATTCGTCCCCATCATCGATCGAGTGACGGTCGCGACGGTGAAGAAGATAGCGGCTGTGATCAGGATGTTCGGAAGCCCCAGGAGGAAATAGCCGTAAACATGGTCGATCAGCCGGTTCGGCCCCATGGTCGACGGGTCGACGCTCGGCATCAGCGATCCGAGCCAGAGGCCCAGCGGAAGCAGCAGGAAGCATAAGGCGGTGAGGGAAAAAGCGCCGAGGAAGCGGCCGGCAAGGTAATCGAACTTCCGGATTTTCGTCGAGCGGAGGATAGGGCCGAAGCCGGTCTCATCGTCACGAAGAACGATGTTGGAGACGAAGGCAGCCGTCAAAAACATGTAGAAGACCGAGAAGACGCCGTATCTGTTGAGAATCTCGGATGTGGAATTCATCAAGAGATAAGTATCTTCCTGGAGAAGGGTCTCGAACGCCAAGCCGCTCATGGCGACGAACGGCACAAGGAAGGTTAGCGCCGCAGCGATCCGCAATAGGGGATTCTTGAGCTGGTAGCGGAACTCGAAGGCGGCGATCTCGACGAGCATGATCGTGTCTCCTCAGGCCGCGCGGCGAGATTGGGCGAGGGTTGTGAAGTAGACGTCCTCGAGGCCGCCTTCGACCGAGACGAAGCTGTTGCCGGGGTCGGCATCGGCGAGGATGTGGACGATCGTGCGCCCGGCGAAGAGGCGGGTCGAGATGAGCTCGTATTTCTCGCGATAGGCCTCTAGATCCGAGCGGTCGATCGCCTTCATCCAGACCCTCCCGAGTGTGGTGCGGATGAGCTCGGTCGGCGCCCCTTCGAGCTGAATGCGGCCGTCGGCGAGCACGGCCATGCGGGGGCACAAGTCGGAGACATCCTCGACGATGTGCGTCGAGAGGATCACCACCACATTCTCGCCGATCTCAGCAAGGAGGTTCAGGAAGCGGTTGCGCTCCTCGGGGTCAAGGCCGGCAGTAGGTTCATCGGCGATGATGAGCTCAGGATTGCCAATCAGCGCCTGGGCGATTCCGAAGCGCTGGCGCATGCCGCCTGAAAAGCCGGCCAGCGCCTTCTTTCTGACCGGCCACAGGTTGGTCTGGGCGAGCAGGGTCTCGACGGTCGCCTTGCGGGCGGCGGCCGACGATATGCCCTTCAGCACTGCCAGATGGTCGAGCATTTCGTAGGCCGATACTCGCGGATACACGCCGAAATCCTGGGGAAGATAGCCCAGCGCCTGCCGCAGCTTCTCGGGCTCCGAAACGACGTCAATGTCACCGAAGCGGATTGTGCCTTCGGTCGGCGTCTGGAGCGTCGCCACCGTCCGCATCAGCGTCGACTTGCCCGCGCCATTCGGCCCGAGCAACCCGTACATGCCCCGCGGAATCGACAAGGTCACATGATCAAGCGCCTGCGTCCCGTTCCCATAAACATGGCTGACTTCACTAAGCTCAAGCATTCTTCGCTCTCCAAATCAGCGGATGGCGTGCATCAGGTTTCGCGGTGCCGACGGATTGCGAGAGCCAGATTGGCTTCGAGGCCGTAGGATTGATCGCAAGGTGCAAAATATCACCCGTGCTACAGGCCGGGAACGAATTGCGCGCCGTGCGGTACCTTGACGGTGGAGGCCTTCAGCGTATCGCCAATGGGTTCGGCGCGGCCGCCGAGACATTTGGCGAAGAAATTTTCGGTGATGGCGTTGAAGGCGATCCTATTGACCGGCCGGACCAGATTGTGGCCTTCGTCGGGGAAGAGGACATAGGTGACCGATGCGCCGTTTTTCGTCGCCGCGTCCACAATCTGCTTCGATTGGATGGGGGGAACGCGGGGATCGTTGGCGCCCTGGCCGACGATCAACGGATGCTTGATCTGGTGGGCCTTGAACAAAGGTGAACTCTCTCGCAGCGCTTCTAGCCCCTCGGGCGTCGAGGGGTCGCCGATCGCTTTCTGAATCTGCAACCGTTGCACTTGCCAGTCCGGCGGGAGCGTCTCCACCAGCGTCTTGAGGTCGTTCTGGCCGGACATGGAGACGCCGCAGGCGAAAACGTCGGGCGTGAACGCGAGACCGGCGAGGGTCGCATAGCCGCCATAGGATACGCCCGTGATGCCCACTTTGTCGCGGGTCGTGACGCCGCGCGATACCGCCCATTGGACGGCGTCGAGCAGATCGTCGTTCATCTTCTTGCCCCACTGGAGAAAGCTGGCGGCGATGAACTTCTTGCCGAAGCCGGTGGAGCCGCGGAAGTTCGTCGACAGGACCGCATAGCCCCGGTTCGCGAACCACTGATGCTGGGAGTTGTAGCCGTAATTGTCGCGGCCGTGGGGTCCGCCATGGACCACCATGATCAGCGGGACCGGCTTTTCCGGGCGCCCGTCGCCATCGGCATCGCTGCCCGGCGGAAGGCTGAGATAGGAGACCAAAGTCAGGCCGTCTCGCGATTTGATCTCGACCGGGTGCATTGGCACGAGCGGCGCGCCCTCGAGCTCCGGCCGAACGGCGTAAAGCTTGGTCAGCGCCTTTTTCTTGCGGTCGTAGAGATAGGCGGCGGAGGATGAGGTCACCGGGTCTAAATTGATCATCCATTTGTCGTCCGCGTCGGGGCGCGACATGACGTTGACGTCGCCCTTCAGCCTGCTCCTGAGGAAGTCGAAGTCCTCTTTCAGGCGCCGGTCGAGGGGCACCCACTCGGTTTTCAGGTAATTGACGGCGTAGGCTTCGACCTTCCCGGTGGTCGGATTGGTGAGGGTACTGCTGATGTCCACCTTGGCATCCTGGGCAATTACCGTCTTCCTGCCGCTCGCAAGGTCCTGCGCGATCAACGCGGCCGTGTCACGGCCGCGGGAATCGACCCAGTAAAGGGTCCTGCCGTCGGCGGTGAATCCGGCCGGGCTGGCGTTGCCCTCATCGGGATTCGTCACCTGCTCGAAGGGCGTGACCTCGACCTGGCCGCCCGACACCCGGTAATAGTCGGTGCCTCCACCGTTCCGCGGCTTCGAGACGATGCGGAGGTTGAGCTGTCTGTCCTCCAGGAAGTTCGTATAGCCGCCCATGTTCATCAGGACCGGAGTCAGCTTCCCGCTCCGGAGGTGGAGGCTGTGGACGTCGTGCCAGCGCCGGTCCCGGTCGTTGAGGCTGATGAGGATACGGTCTTTCACGGCGGTCGAGATGCCGACGATCTTCACCGTGCCCTTAACGGACGGCGTAAGCGCGCGCTTCTCGCCCGAGTCGATGTCGACCCCGTAGAGCGTGTTGTTCTCGTCGCCGTCCTTGTCGGCGGTGAACAGGATCTGCCTGCTGTCCGGGGACCAGAAATAGGTGGTGACCGGCCGCGGCCGCTGGTTGGTGAGCGCTCGCGTCGCCTTGGGGTTGGAGGCGGGGGCGAGCCAGAGGTTTAGGACTCCGTTGTGCGGCGCCCGCCAAGACAGCCATTGCCCGTCAGGCGAAAGCCGGCCGTTGGTCGCGGTGGGATTACCGAAAAACACCTCGCGCGAGATCAACGGCGCCGTCTGCTGCGCCGGTGCCGGCGCGGCAATGCCGGGGAGGATGACCGCCGCAGTGAGTAGTAGGTTGAACTTGGTCATTTTTCTCTCCCGGGGCGCGCGACTCGCCGTAGGAACTGGCGGTGAGGGAGGGAGGTGCACGAGCCATGTTGCCGCGGAATTTCAGACTGTTTCGCTTTGTTGCGATTCTGAAATACTGGGGAAACGGGAGGCGCTGAGAAGGCAGGCATGCACAAGCCAGGCACGGAGCCGGGGGATCTCATCCTGCTGGTCGACGACGATCCCGAAATCCGGCAACTGATCGGGTACTTCCTGGTGCAGCACGGCTTCCGCGTCGCCGTCGCGGCCAACGGCGCCGAGATGGACCGGGAGATAGCCGCGGAGCGGCCCGCGCTCGTCGTGCTCGACTTGATGCTGCCGGGGGAGGACGGCCTCGCCATCTGCCGCCGGCTCTCCGCCTCTGTCCGCCTTCCCGTGATTATGCTGAGCGCGCTCGGCGAGGAGACGGACCGGATCGTCGGCCTCGAGCTCGGCGCGGACGATTACCTGCCCAAGCCGTGCAGCCCGCGAGAGCTTCTGGCGCGCGTACGCGCCGTCCTGCGGCGCCGGGAGGGCGCCGAGCCCGCCGGCGGCGGCTGCTACCGGTTCGCCGGATGGTCCTTCGATCCGCGCCGCCGCGAGCTGCGCGCGCCCGGCGGTGTCGCCATGGCGCTGTCATCGGGCGAGTTCCGGCTGCTCACCGCCTTCGTCGAGCGCCCGCTGCGCGTCCTGACGCGCGATCAGCTCCTCGAAATCGCCCGCGGCCCGGACGCGGATGTCTACGACCGCGCGATCGATGTGCAGGTCAGCCGCCTTCGCAAGAAGCTCACCGGCGAGGACGGCGGGGACCTCATCGTCACCGTGCGCAGCGAAGGCTATATGTTCGCCGTCCGGCCGGTTCTCGGTTGAGCCGCGGAGCGCCCCTCTTCGCGCAGGCGCTCGCGCTCGTCATGGCGACCGCCGTCGCCGCGCAGCTGATCACCTTCGCCGTGCTGCTGATCATGCCGAGCCCGCGCGAGGTTTTCACCTTCGGCGACGTCGCCGAGGCCATGCGCCGCGGGGTACCGGTGGAGCGGGAGGGGCAGATACTGTCGGTCAGGACCGCCGAGGCTCCGCCGCCGGGGTGGGAGAAAGACTCTCGCCTGGAGCTGCAGGCACGGGCCACGCTGGCGCGCACGCTCGGCGTGCCGCCCGCGGACGTGCTGATTGAGCACGACCCCCCGATCCCCGGTGGGGTTTGGGTGATGCGCCTCCACTCCCCAGCGGTCGACCGCCCGACAGCGCCGGTACGGCCTTTCGCGCGCGGCGGCGGCGCCACCTTCGAGGATTTCGCCGCCGCCGTGCAGATAGGGGACGGTCGCTGGGTGATCGTGACCACCCCGTCGCCATCGCCGGGGCCTGGCACTTTCCTGCTGCTCTGGCTTGCGGCAAACGCCCTCGTTCTCGTGCCGCTCGCATGGCTGTTCACGCGGCGTCTCGTCGCGCCGATCCGCGCCTTCGCCGACGCGGCCGAGCGGGCCGGCCGCGGCGAGAAGGATGCGGTCTTCCCGGAGAAGGGGCCAAAGGAGGTGCGCAAGTCCGCCC
>JACCSV010000023.1 GCA_013812805.1 Sphingomonas sp.
CGCGGGGCGGCTCGCGCTCACGGCGGACAAGGGCCGCTACGGCCTGTCAGGCGCGCTCGTGCCGTCGCAATTCGTCGGCGGCAAACTGCTTCGCCTGACGTCGCCGGTGGTTCGGGTGCGCGGTAGCGGCACACTCGAGGACCGGATTCTCGACGGCCGGGTCGCGCTTGGGTCCCAAGCGCTTCGAGCGGTCGCCAGCGGTGCCGTCGACCTCGCCCAGAGGCGCTATCGCAAGGTCAGCGTCGGCGTCGACCTGCTGCGCCCGCCGGCGCTGTTCCCCAACATGCGCGGCCGCAACGTGCGAATGGTGTGGACGCTGGACGGCCCATTCGCGACCGCCAGCTACGCGTACCGGATGACCTCTCCGAACATCGCCTTCGACCAGACCGGCTTCATCGACGTCCACGCCGAAGGCAAGGGCCGACTCGCCGACTGGCCGATGCGGGTGCCGCTGCATTTGAAAGCGCGGGCGATCACCGGCGTCGGCGACACCGCCAGCGCGATCCTGCGCAACGCCAGCCTCGACGGGATGCTGACAATCACGCCCAAGCAGGTGCGCGGTGAAGGGCTGCAGCTGCGCAGTGACCAGCTTTCCGGCAAGGTGTCGCTGCTGCTCGACCTCGTTACCGGCCGCTTCGAAGTGCTGCTCGCGGGCGGGCTCAAGCGCTATTTCATCAATGGGCTCGGGTTAGTCGACGTGCTCACCGAGCTGCGCGTGGTGCCGGGGCCGGGGGGCAAGGGCTCCGTGGTCACCGGCAGCGCCAAGGCCTGGGTGCGGCGGCTCGACAACAGCTTCTTTGCCGACCTCACCGGCGGACTGCCCCGGATCGAGACGGGGCTGACGCGCACTCCGGATGGAATCCTCCGCCTCCACAATCTGCAGCTGTTCTCACCCAAGCTCAGGCTGAGCGGCCAAGGGCGGCGCAATCGCGACGGCACCTTCCACATCGTCGCCCGTGGCCGCCAGGCGAAATACGGGCCGCTGCGGATGACGCTGGACGGCAACATCGCGCGGCCCAAGGTCGACCTGCTCCTCGAGCGCCCCAACGAAAGCATGGGCCTGAAAGACGTGCGGCTGCTGCTCAATCCCACGCCGGCGGGCTTCGATTACCGGGCTGCCGGGGGATCGCGGCTCGGCGCCTTCACCAGCAACGGCCGGATCCTGATGCCGCGTGGCGGCCACACCGTCATCGCCATCGCCGCGCTCGACGTCGGCGGCACCACCGCGCGCGGCAACCTCCGCTCCGACCCCGGTGGCTTCACCGGCACGCTGGCTCTCGCCGGCGGCGGGCTCGACGGGACGCTCGGCTTCGCACCCGTCGGCGGCGCCCAGAAGATCGAGGCGCATCTCGCGGCCACCTCGGCGCGCTTCCCGGGAGCGCTGGCGGTAAGCCGCGGCCGCCTCGACGGCACCATCCTGCTCGCCGAGGGCCGCACCACTCTGAACGGCGTGCTCGACGCCCGCGGGCTCGAACTCAATGGCATCAGCCTGGCGCGGATCACCGCCAACGCCAATCTCGTTAACGGCTCAGGCCAGGTGCGCGCCGCCGTCGCGGGGCGCCGCGGCGCGGCGTTCGATTTCACTACGCTCGCCGAGGTTTCGCCCGATCGGATCAGCCTCACCGGGCGCGGCAATATCGAGCGCCGTCCACTGGTACTCGAGCAGGCGGCGGTGCTGACCCGCGCCGGCGATGGCTGGGCGCTGGCGCCGACCCGGCTGCGGTTCGCCGGCGGCCGCGCCACGGTGTCCGGCAACAGCGGCTCGCGCACGGCGGTCCACGCGCAGCTGCAATCAATGCCGATGGAGGTGCTCGACATCGGCTGGCCCAACCTCGACCTCAGCGGGCGGGCCAGCGGCCGGCTGGATTATGCGTGGGCAGGTGCTCGCTCGGGCAGCGCCAACCTCACCATTCGCGGGCTTAGCCGCGCCGGGCTGGTGCTGGCGTCGCAGCCGATCGACGTCGGGCTGGCCGCGGTCCTGACCGGCGACAAAGCAGGGATGCGCGCGGTTGCGGTGAGTGGCGGCAAGACCCTTGGCCGCGCCCAGGCACGCTTCGCACCGCTCGGGTCCGGCTCGGTAGTGGCGGCGTTGATGAACGCGCCGCTGTTTGCCCAGCTTCGCTACCAGGGTCCGGCGGACACCTTGTGGCGGTTGTCGGGGGTCGAACTCTTCGATCTCACCGGGCCGGCGGCGATCGGCGCCGACATTCGCGGCCGCCTCGTGCAGCCGGCGATCCGCGGCTCGCTTCGCACCCAGAACGCGCGGCTCGAAAGCTCGGTGACCGGAACCGTCATCGACCAGCTTGCGGTGGAGGGCCGGTTCGACGGGCCGCGCCTGCTGTTCAGCCGGATCAGCGGCCGCGCCGGCGCCGGCTCGGTGCAAGGCTCAGGCACGGTCAATTTCAGCGGCGGCGGGGCGGCGCTCAACCTTGCATTCAACGCCGCCAACGCACGCCTGCTCAACCGCGACGACGTCGCCGCGAACGTCACTGGCCCGCTGAAAATCGTCTCGGGCGGGGAGGGCGGCACCATCTCCGGCGACCTTCGGCTCAACAGCGGCAGCTTCACGCTTGGCCGGGCAAGCAAGGCGGCGGCGATCCCGCGCCTCGCGGTCAAGCACCGCGGGCTCGACGAGGACGAGGTGATCGAGGCCGGCGAGCTGAACCCGTGGCGACTGGCGATCAAGCTTGCTGGCGGCAACCTTCGCGTTCGCGGGCTTGGCATCAACAGCCTGTGGACGACCAACCTCGACATCGGCGGTGCCGCCAACTCGCCGCGCTTCGACGGCCGCGCCGGGCTGGTGCGCGGCTATTATGAGTTTGCCGGGCGAAGCTTCCGGCTCGACCGCGGGCTCATTCGATTCCGCGGCGAAACCCCGCCCGACCCGCTGCTCGACATTCGCGCCGTCGCCGACGTCCAGGGCCTCAACGCCAGCGTCCAGGTCCGCGGCACCGGCCTCCAGCCAGACATCCAGTTCGCAAGCGTCCCGGCGCTGCCGCAAGACGAATTGTTGTCGAGGATCCTGTTCGGCACGTCGATCACCAACCTGTCTGCGCCCGAGGCGATCCAGCTGGCCTCGGCGGTGGCAGCGCTCAATTCCGGATCGGGCAACCTCGATCCGATCAACGCCGTGCGCCGAGCGGTCGGCCTCGACCGGCTGCGGATCGTGCCCGCCGACATCGCCACCGGCCAGAAGACCGCGGTCGCCGCCGGCAAGTATATCGGGCGCAAGATCTACGTCGAAGTGATCACCGACGGTCAGGACTATTCGGCCACGCGCGTCGAATATCAGGTCACTCGCTGGCTCTCCTTGCTGTCGTCGATCTCGACCATCGGCCGAACCCAAGCGAACGTTCGGGTGTCGAAGGATTACTAACCGTCATTGCCAGGCGCATCAGCGCCGCGGCAATCCAGTTGCGCGAGTGGATTGCTTCGCTACGCTCGCAATGACGCTGGAATGCAGGGGCCCCGCATGAAAAACTGGAACGTCCGCAAGACCATCATCGCCCGCGAGGACATGCCGGAGGAGCATCGGCTCACGCAGAGCCTGTCGTGGCCGCACCTGATCGCGCTTGGAGTTGGCGCCATCGTCGGCACCGGCATCCTGACGCTGACCGGAGTCGGCGCCGCCAAGGCTGGCCCGGCGGTGATCTTGAGCTTTGCCATCGCCGGGGTGATCTGCGCCTTCGCGGCGCTGGCTTACGCCGAGATGGCGACCATGTATCCCGCGGCGGGCTCCGCTTACACATACTCCTATGTCGTGTTCGGCGAGCTGATTGCCTGGATCGTCGGCTGGTCGCTGATCCTCGAATATAGCCTGGTGGTCAGCGCGGTGGCGGTCGGCTGGTCGGGCTATGCGGCGGGCTTCATGCAAAGCGTCGGCGCGGCGCTTCCCGCCGCGATCATCCAGGGGCCGGAGCTCGGCGGCGTGATCAATTTGCCGGCGATCTTCATCATCGCCGTCATCGCCGGGCTGCTCATCTACGGCACTCGCGAAAGCGCCAACCTCAACGCCATTTTGGTGGTCGTGAAGCTGCTTGCGCTGGCGATGTTCATCGTCGTCGCTTTGCCCTTCTTTAACGCCGGCAATTTCGAGCCGTTCATGCCCTACGGTTTCTCGCGGAGCGGTCCGGCGGGCTCGGAAGTCGGAGTGATGGCGGCGGCGGCGATCATTTTCTTTGCTTTCTACGGATTCGACGCGATCGCGACTGCGGCCGAAGAGACCAAAAATCCGGACCGCGACCTCGGCATCGGCATCGTCGGATCGATGCTGCTGTGCGTGATCATCTACATGGCTGTGGCGGCGACCGCGATCGGAGCGCTGGTCTACACGCGTTACGCCAACAGCGCCGAGCCGCTGGCGCTGATCCTGCGCGAGATCGGCCAGCCGGGGGCGGCGGGAATCCTCGGCGCCGCGGCGGTGATCGCGCTGCCGACGGTGATCCTGGCGTTCTTCTACGGGCAGAGCCGGATCTTCTTTACCATGGCCCGCGACGGCCTGCTCCCGACCAGCCTGGCACGCGTGTCGGCGCGGGGCACGCCGGTTCGGATCACCTTATTCACGGCGGTGGTGGTGGCGATCATCGCCGGCATTTTCCCGCTCGCCGATATCGCCGCACTCGCCAATGCCGGGACGCTGGCGGCTTTCATTGCGGTCTGTGCCGCGATGATGACGATGCGCCGGCGCGAGCCGGATATGCCGCGCCGCTTCACGACGCCGCTGCCGTGGGTGGTGGGGACGCTCGGTATCCTCGGCTGCGCCTATCTGTTCTGGAGCCTGCCGGTGAAGACCCAGACCTATTTCCTGATCTGGAACCTGATCGGGCTGGCGCTCTACTTCGTCTACGGATCGCGGCAGGCGGAGCGGGCGCGGGCGGCGCGGGTTGGCTGAGGCGGCGAGCGAAGGCTCGAGTGCGCCGCGCCGCCTGAAGAACATCGTCGGCGGGTCGGCCGGCAACCTGGTCGAGTGGTTCGACTGGTACGTCTACGCGGCCTTCACGATCTACTTCGCGCGCAGCTTCTTCCCGTCCGCCGATCCGACGGCGGAGCTGCTCCAGGCCGCCGCGGTGTTCGCGGTGGGGTTCCTGATGCGGCCGATCGGCGCCTGGCTGATGGGCATTTACGCCGACCGCAAGGGGCGCAAGGCGGGGCTGACATTGTC
>JACCSV010000065.1 GCA_013812805.1 Sphingomonas sp.
CCTTCCGCCTCGGGGAATCCCGAGGTGCGGTGGATCGGCCGCGCGGTCAGCGCCTCGTCCCACTCGTCGCGAGCAAGGTAGAGCGCCGCCGGCGGAAGCGGCCGGTAGCCTCCCGGCTCGGACTGCATCGCCCGCTTCCGGTTCTGGAAATAATCCTCGACGCTTTCGAGCCTCGACTCCAGCGACCCGTCGGCCCCGGCATCGCGAACGACGATATCGTGCTCGCTCAGATAGTCGAACATCGTCGCCAGCCGCTCTTCGAACAGCGACAGCCAATGCTCCATTCCGGCCAGCCGCCGCCCGTCCGACACCGCCTGGTAGAGCGGGTCGCCGGTCGCGGTGGCGCCGAAGGTCTCGCGATAACGGGTGCGGAAGCGCTTGACGTTGTCCTCGTCGAGCAGCGCCTCGGAAGCGGGCATCAGCAGGAAGCCACGGGCACTGCCGGTCGAGCGCTGGTCGGCGGGATCGAAGCGGCGCAGGCTCTCGATCTCGTCGCCGAAGAAATCGAGCCGCAGCGCGCTGGTCTCGCCCGAAGGGAACAGGTCGATCAGCGAGCCGCGCACCGCATATTCGCCATGCTCGGCAACCGAATCGCTGCGCTGATAGCCGAGCGCGGTGAGCTGCCTGACCAGCAGGTCGCGGTCGATCCGCTCCCCTTCGGCGATGCTGCGGGTCAGCTGGCGAATCCGGAACGGGCTGAGCACCCGCTGAGTCGCGCCGTTGGCCGTGGTGACCAGCAGCTGCGGCGTCTTCAGCGGCTGCTGCAGCGAGTGGAGGGTCGACAGCCGCTCCGCCATTACTCGGAGAGCGGGCGACGAGCGATCGTACGGGAGGCAGTCCCAGGCGGGGAGCGTAAGCACCTGCACTTCCGGCGCAAACAAGTGCACGGTGTCGGCAAGCGCCCGCATCGCCGCTTCGTCGGCGGCGATCACCACCGCTCGCCCGGACTTGCTGCGGCCATGAGCGGCGCGCGCCAGGTCTCCGGCAAGCCACGGCAGGAAGCCCGCCGGGACTCCGGCAAGGGTCAGCGGCTCGCGGCTGCTGAGGATGCGCTGCAGCGGCTCGCTCATCGCGCTACGGGCACGTAATCGAGCTTGCGCAAGGCCTCGAGCATTGGCCCTTGGAAGCGTTTCGGGGCCTCACCGGTTCCGACAGCCCAGGCGATGATGTCGACGTCCTGCTCCTCGAGCATTTCCGCGAACACCGCGCGGTCCCGCGCACCCCATTGCTGGTGGTGCGCATCGAAAAACGCCCCAACGAGGATGTCCGCCTCGCGCGTCCCGCGATGGTGCGCGCGCCACTTGAGGCGCTTCAGTTCCTCGTCTGGGTGCATCGGGGCGATGTAGTCATGGAATCCCGTCATTGCGACCCCGGCGGAGGCCGGGGGAAGCAATCCAGCCGGCGATGGATTGCTTCGCCGCTTCGCTCCTCGCAATGACGTGCTGATGCGCCCGGACATCCTTAACCCACTGTTCGCCGAGGTGGAGGCGCTACCGGGCGTCGGTCCGCAGATCGCCAAGGCGCTGAAACGGATCGGCATCACCCTGGCGGTGGACATGCTCTACCACCTGCCAACGGGCGTCATCGAACGCATCCGTGCGCCGGCGGCAAGCTCCGTGCTGCTTGGCCGCACCGTCATCCTCGAGCTGACGCCCTTCGAAATTCGTTCGCCGCGGTCTGGCCGTGGACCGACGCGGGTGTTTGCTTCCGACAGCGACGGCAACACCGTCAGCCTCATCTATTTCAACAATCCCGGCTGGGCCAAGAAGAGCTTGCCGATGGGCGAGACGCGAATCGTCTCCGGCAAGCTCGAAGCCTATGGCGACGAGTGGCAGATCATTCATCCCGAGGTCGTCGCGGTGGGCGCCGATGCGGACTTGCCGGTGCGCGAGCCGGTCTATCCGCTGACCGAAGGCATAACCAACAAGCGGATGCGCGAGCTTGCAGGCCATGCGCTCGAGCGGGCGCCGGAGCTTGGCGAATGGATCGAGCCGAGCCTCCTGGAGAGGGAAGGGTGGCGCAAGTGGCAGGCCGCCCTTGCCGAAGCGCATGCCGACCCCGCTGCGGCCGAAGCCCGGCGCCGGCTCGCCTATGACGAAGTGTTCGCCAATCAACTGGCGCTGCTGCTGCTTCGCCAATCGTCGCGGCGCAAGCGTGGCGCGCCGCTCGCTGGCGACGGGCAGCTGACCGACGCTCTCAAGCTGCCGTACCAGCTCACTAATGCTCAGCGGCGGGTGATCGGCGAGATCCGCGGCGACATGGAGCAGAGCGTGCCGATGCTGCGGCTGCTCCAGGGCGATGTCGGCTCGGGGAAAACCCTGGTGGCGCTCGAAGCGATGCTGATCGCGGTCGAAGCGGGCGCCCAGGCGGCGCTGCTGGCCCCGACCGAAATCCTCGCCCGCCAGCATTTCGACACTCTGTCGAAGCAGCTGACATCACTCGGCGTCCACGTCGCGATCCTGACCGGTCGCGAGAAGGGCAAGGCGAGGGAGAGCGTGCTGATGGGCCTCGCCGCCGGCTCGATCGACATTCTCGTCGGCACCCACGCCATCTTCCAGGAAAAGGTCGCGTACAAGAAGCTCGGCCTCGCGGTGATCGACGAACAGCATCGCTTCGGGGTGTCGCAACGGCTGTTGCTCTCGCAGAAGGCGGAGCGGCCCCCGCATTTGCTGGTGATGACGGCAACGCCGATCCCGCGGACGCTGACGCTGACCCAATATGGCGAGATGGACGTCAGCCGCATCGACGAGATGCCGCCGGGCCGAACCCCGGTCGAGACGCGGGTGATCAGCGACGAGAAGCTGGCAGATGTCATCGGCGGGCTCGGCCGCCACATCGACGCCGGCGGCCAGGCCTATTGGGTGTGCCCCTTGGTCGAGGAAAGCGAGAGCAGCGACGCCGCCGCGGCCGAGGAGCGCTCGCGAGTGCTCCGCCTCCGCTTCGGCGAAGGCAAGGTCGGGCTTGTCCATGGGCGGATGAAGGGGCCTGAAAAGGACGCGGTGATGGGTGCGTTCGCCAGTGGCGATCTCGCGGTGCTGGTCGCTACCACCGTGATCGAGGTCGGGGTGGATGTGCCAAACTCGACCCTCATGGTGGTCGAAGGCGCCGAGCGGTTCGGCCTCGCTCAGCTTCACCAGTTGCGCGGGCGAGTCGGGCGCGGGACGGGCAAGAGCATCTGCCTGCTGATCCGCGGCGACAAGCTGACCGAAACCGCCCGCGCCCGGCTGGCGCTGATGCGCGAGAGCAATGACGGCTTTCGAATCGCCGAGGAGGATTTGCGTCTGCGCGGGCCCGGCGAAATCCTCGGCACCCGGCAGTCGGGGGAGGAAGGCTTCAAGGTCGCGCGCGCCGAAGATGTCGAGGCGCTGGCGCCGATCGCGCGGAGCGACGCAAAGCTAATGCTCGAACGCGACGGGGGCCTTGCTGGACCGCGCGGACAGGCGGCGCGGACCTGCCTGTATCTCTTCGAGCGCGACCAGGCGATCGCGCTGATCCGCAGCGGATAAGGAGACTCGAGATGACCCCGGCCGTGCTGATTCCGATCCTGCTGGTGTTCATTGCCGGAGCGATGGTGGCGTTGCAGGCGCCGACCAACGCGATGCTGGCGAAGGCCGGCGGCTCGCCGGTGCTGGCGGCGCTGATCTCCTTCGCCGTCGGCACTACGGCGCTGCTGGTCGCCTGGCTCGCCTCCGGCAACCGCCCGGGCACGGCGGTGTTCGGTGGCCTGCCGTGGTTCGCCTGGATCGGCGGTCTCTATGGCGCCGTCTTCGTCGCTGTCGCCGCTTATGCCGCCCCGCGCATCGGGCTTGCGACGCTGATCACCGTCGGCATCGCCGGCCAGATCGCCATGGCTTTGTGGATGGACCATGTCGGTGCCCTCGGCCTGCCGCGCGAGCCGGTGAATTTGGGGCGGATCGCCGGCGCGCTACTGGTGCTCGGCGGCGTGATCCTGGTCAGGCGCGGCTAACGGACCAGAAGCCCGTGCTTCTTGCGGCCGAGGCTGAGCTTGCCGGACGTGACCACCAGCCCCGGATCGCTCACCAGTTCGTCGTCGAGCCGCACCGCGCCTTCGGCGATCTTGCGCTTGGCTTCCTTGTTGGACGGGGTGAACCCCAGCTGGGTAAGCGCATGCGCGATGTTGATCCCGTCGCCGACCGAAAGGGTCGGCAAGTCCTCGCCGACGCCGCCTTCGCCGAACGTCGTCTGCGCGGTCGCAGCCGCCGCTTCCGCCGCCTCCTCGCCATGAAGCATCGCGGTCGCCGCATTCGCCAGCGCGATCTTCGCGTCATTGATTTCGGCGCCCTGCAGGGCTTCCAGTCGCTCGACCACCTCCATCGGAATATCGGTGAAGCGGCGTAGGAACACGCCGACGTTAGAATCCTCGACATTCCGCCAGAACTGCCAGTAATCGTAAGCGCTCAGTTGCTCCTCGTTGAGCCACACCGCGCCCCTGGCGGTCTTCCCCATCTTCGACCCGTCGGCATTGGTGATCAGCGGCGTCGTCACTCCGAACAGCTCGGTCCCGTCGATGCGGCGGCCAAGCTCGATGCCGTTGACGATATTGCCCCACTGATCCGAGCCGCCGAGCTGCGCCCGGCACCCCAGCCGCCGCGACAGCTCGAGGAAATCGTAGGCCTGAAGGATCATGTAGTTGAATTCGAGGAAAGTGAGCGGCTGCTCGCGGTCGAGGCGCAGGCGCACGCTGTCGAAGGTCAGCATCCGGTTGATGGTGAAGTGGCGCCCGACATCGCGGAGGAACGGGACGTAGTCGAGCTCGCTCAGCCACTCGTCATTGTCGACCATGACGGCGCCGGTCGGGCCGTCGTCGAAGCTCAGGAAGCGCTCGAACACCTTGCGGATGCCGGCGATGTTGGCGGCGATGTCGGCATCGGTCAGCAGCCTGCGGCTCTCGTCCTTGCCGGTCGGGTCGCCGACCTTGGTTGTCCCGCCGCCCATCAGCACGATCGGCCGGTGCCCCGCTTGCTGCAGGCGGCGAAGCAGCATGATTTGCACCAGGCTTCCGACGTGGAGGGAAGGAGCGGTGGCGTCGAAGCCGATGTACGCGGTGACCACCTCTTTTTCCGCCAGTGCATCGAGCCCCGCCGCATCGGTCAGCTGGTGAATATAGCCGCGCTCGTCGAGCAGGCGAAGGAGGGAGGATCGGTAGGTCATTGGTTCGGCGCCTAGCATTGTCTTCGTAACCCCAACAACCGTCTGCCCTGAGCTTGTCGAAGGGCCGTACTTCTCCTTACGGTTGGGGGATGTTCTGGGCATACATGCTTCATTGCCGTGGCGGTGCATTCTACGTCGGCCACACCGAAGATCTCGAGCGCCGATTGGCGCAACACGAAACCGGTGCGGTGGCGGGGTTCACGGCTGACCGGCTGCCGGTGGTGCTGGTGTGGAACCAGGCTTTTCCCACCCGGCTGGCGGCCAAGGAGGCTGAGCGACAATTGAAGGGTTGGAGTCGCGCGAAGAAGATGGCGCTGATTCGCGATGATTGGGCTGAGGTTTCGGACCTTGCAAAGGGGAAGAACGGTCCTTCGACAAGCTCAGGACAGACGGAGGGGGGCGAGCCTTGCAGCTGAACCTCATCCCGCATCCGGCAACGCCGCCAACCGATCCCGAGCTCAAGCTGTGGGCCGATGTCGATCATGCGCACATTCTTGCCGCCACGGCATCGACCAAGATCTGGTTCTGCGTCAGTGCGCCCGTGCAGCGTTTCGTTGTGCCTGAAGCTTCAAAGCCGTCGCGCGCGGATGGCTTGTGGCGGACTACCTGTTTCGAGATGTTCCTCAAGGCGCCCGATGGCGAGGGCTACCGCGAGTGGAATTTCGCTCCTTCGGGCCAATGGGCGGCCTACGACTTCGCCGCTTATCGCGACGGCGCCGCGAACGCCGATGTCCCGTTCGCGCCGGAGATCGTGGTTCAGGACAATCTCACCTGGTGGCAGGTCGGCGTCACCATGCCCGTCGAGCAGGGGCCGTGGCAGCTTGGCCTTTCGGCGGTGATCGAGGAACAGGACGGCACCAAATCCTACTGGGCGATCGCCCACCCGCCCGGCGACATGCCCGATTTCCACGCGCCCGATTGCTTCGCCGCCCGGCTCGCCTAGACAGCCGTCATGACCCTCTTCGGAATCGACCGGCTGCTGGCCGAGCCCGAGCTTCGCCGCCCGCTCGAAGGCAAGCGCGTGGCGCTGCTCGCTCATCCCGCGTCGGTGACCGCCGACCTCACCCATAGCCTCGACGCACTCGCCTGTGCCGGCGTCAACCTCACCGCCGCTTTCGGCCCGCAGCACGGGCTTCGCGGCGACAAGCAGGACAATATGGTCGAGTCCGAGGATTTCACCGATCCCGTCCACGGCATCCCCGTGTTCAGCCTCTACGGCGAGGTTCGGCGTCCGACCGGCCAGTCGATGGGCACGTTCGACACGATCCTCATCGACCTTCAGGACCTCGGGTGCCGGATCTACACCTTCATCACGACCTTGCTCTACGTGCTCGAGGCTGCGGCCGAGCACCGCAAGTCGGTCTGGGTGCTCGACCGCCCGAATCCCGCCGGACGGCCGGTCGAGGGCACCTCGTTGCGGCCCGGCTGGGAGAGTTTCGTCGGCGCCGGCCCGATCCCGATGCGCCACGGGCTGACGCTCGGTGAGCTTGGGCAGTGGTTCGTCGATCACTTCGGGCTCGACGTCGACTATCGGGTGATCGAAATGCGGGGCTGGGAGCCCGATGAGGGCCCCGGGTTCGGCTGGCCGCCCGAGCGGGTCTGGGTCAATCCGAGCCCCAACGCCGCCAGCCTCAACATGGCCCGCGCCTACGCCGGCACGGTGATGCTCGAGGGCGCCACGCTCAGCGAGGGCAGGGGCACGACCCGGCCGCTGGAGCTGTTCGGAGCACCCGATCTCGATGCGCGCGCGGTGATGGCGGAGATGGAGCGGCTCGAGCCGCAGTGGCTGGCCGGCTGCCGCTTACGCGAAATCTCGTTCGAGCCGACCTTCCACAAGCATGTCGGCAAGCTCTGCAAAGGCATCCACATCCACGCCGAAGGCCCGTTCTACAACCACCACTCGTTCCGGCCGTGGCGGCTCCAGGCGCTCGGCTTCAAGGCGATGCGCCGGCTATACCAGGACTACGATCTGTGGCGCGACTTCGCGTACGAATATGAGTTCGGCAAGCTTGCCATCGACGTGATCAACGGCGGTCCCGCGTTGCGCCAGTGGGTCGACGGCGACAGCGCTCCCGGCGACCTCGAGGCGCTCGCCGTCCCCGACGAGCACGATTGGGAAGAGCAGCGCAGGCCGTTTCTGCGTTACTGACCCCTTCGCCGACGCCGCGTGGTTAACGAAAGAGTAGGAGGTTCGCTCTATCCCTTTGCGCACGAACTAGAGCGAGACTGAGCGGGGAGCGGGCGGTCACATGGCCACACAGGGGATCGAGGAAGTCACCGAGAACGCGATCCGCGCGGTGGCGCGCGATTGCGGGTCGCTGTCGATGGAGTGCAGCGACGTCGCCGGTTACGTCCAGGGCGTCGCGGCCAAGCTCGATGGGCACTTGAAGATGCTCGACCAGCTCGAGGATGTGACGACACGGCTGCTGGCCGACCAGGCACGGGTGTCCGATTCCACCGACGAAGCGCGGCTGTTGTCGGAGCAGGCCAAGGCCAAGCTCGAAGCCGGGCGCGAGGCGATCGAAGGGACCATCGGCGGCTTCAAGGGCCTGACCGAGCTGGTCGTCCAATTGGGCGAGCGCATGGCGGGCTTCGCAGCGGCGATGAACCAGGTCCAGACCGTGTCCTCGACCATCGAGACGATCGCCCGCAAGACCAACATGCTGGCCCTCAACGCGACCATCGAGGCAGCGAGAGCCGGGGATGCGGGCCGCAGCTTCGCCGTCGTTGCCGCCGAAGTGAAGAAGCTCGCCCATGATACGCGCGCGGCGACCAGCCAGATCGCTCTGACCATCGGCGAGCTGACCCGCGAAGCGGGTGCCGTCACGTCGGAGATCAAGACCGGCGTCGAGCGCAGCCGAGCCGCCCAGACCGGCTTCGGCCAGATCAGCGACACCGTCCGCGAAGTGTCCGATATCGTCGGCATGGTCGATCGCCAGACCGAAGGCATCGCCCACTCGACCAACATGATCCAGACCAGCGTCGACCGAGTGAAAGCCGGCCTCACCGATTTCGCCGGCGACGCCCGCGACAACGGCAGCCAGCTGCTGCAGGCGCAAAGGCGCCTCGCGCACCTGGAGCTACTTTCCAACACGATGCTCGACACGCTCGCCAATTCGGGGGCCGAGATCGACGATACTCCGTTCATTCTCAAGGCGCAGGAAGCGGCTCGGATCATCGCCGCGGCCATCGAGCGCGGGATCGATTCGGACGAAGTATCGCTCGAGGATGTGTTCGATCGCGATTACCAGGAGATCGCCGGCAGCAACCCGACGCAGTACGACACCCGCTTTTGCCCGTTCGCCGACAAGCATGTTCGCCCGGTGCTGGACCGAATCAAGGCATCCGACGGCCGAATCATCGGCTCCGCGATCGGCGACATGAACGGCTATTTGCCGACCCATTTGTCGGAGCGAAGCCACCCGCAAGGGGCGGATCCGGTCTGGAACGACGAGCATTGCCGCAACCGGCGCGTGCTGATCGACGATACCACCCGAAACGCGCTGCTCAGCGACCGCCCGGCGACCCTGGCCACTTACCGGATGGAGCTTGGCGACAAGTACATCCCGGTGAAGAACGTGTTTGTGCCCCTGTTCATCAAGGGGCGGCGCTGGGGCAATTACGAGCTGGCCTACCGCGACGACTAGGTTCGCCGACCCCGCGTGAGCGAGGATTCAGTGATAACCTAACAGTGGGGATCCCGCCTAGGCGGGAGGACGACGGCTTACGTCAATAGTCGGAGCGGGCGCTCGAGCGGGCTTCGAGCAGGTCGAACAAAGCGCGGTGCTGGAGCAGCAATTGCTCGCCGCCGAAGGCAAAGGCTCGAGAGCTCGCCGGGCTGTCCGACGCCCGTTCGACCTTCTCGACCAGCGAGGCTTCGTCAGGCAGCGACTCGGCAGGGCTGTCCAGCCCGGCGCGGGCGGCGGCCCGGTCGAGCAGCCGACGGATCGGTCCCCAGTCGCCGATCAATGCGGTCGCGGCGCCGATTGCGCAACCGTGCCGCTCCGACGATGCCAGAATCTCCAGCGCATGCCGCTGCGCGAGCAGGCTCGCTTCGCTTTCGGCGGCTCCAGGGGTGCTTGGCATCGGGCCGACCGCAGAAGTCAGCCGGACGAGATACAAGCGTTCGCGCTCGAACGCCTCGGACGCGCTCGCCAGCCACGAGTGGGCGCCCCGGTCGGGGCTTGTCGTGCAGGCGAGCTCGATGAAACCGGGATGATTGCCGTGGAGGCTGCACAGCAGATGCACCGCGTCGGCAAGGTCGCGGCCGGAGTGGGGCCCCGAGCCTTCAGTGAGCGCGAGCAAATGGGGATGGCGGGCGCAGCCATGGTGGCTGACGCGCGCAAAATGCGCGTCGGCAACGCTGAACGGTTGGCGGGCGACGGTTGGACTGCTCGCCATGCGCTTTCTTCTCCTCACCGGCCCGACGCGCCGAGCCTTAGCCGGGGGACCCTAACCCAAGGGCGTAAAGACGAGGTTTATGCGTCTTTAGGCTCTCGTTGGTGGAGATTAAGCCAAGCGGGCACGATCAAGCGGCGAGGCTGGGTTGCGAATCCTCATTCTCGGCAGCCGGCGCGGCGGCATGCGGAGCCTCTTGGACGAGAGTCGGAGCCACAACCGGATAAAGCCAGCGCGCCAGCGCGACGCCCGCTCCGAGCGCCAGATAGGTCGCGACCACCATCAGCGGGTGGAAATAGAACAAGCCCGCGAAGGCCAGGCGCAGGTAGATGGGATTGAAGCTGAAATCCTGTCCGATTGCTTCGCACACGCCAAGAATGGTGTCGCTGCGGAAGGGCAGCGCCGGCTCGAGCCCGCGGCTGGCGGGCGCGGCGTCGTCAACGGCGGCGTCGTTCGGGGCGAGTGCGGAAACGGCTTGCATTGGGTGGCTCCATTGTCGGTTCGGGATGGTTCGTGTTGCTGCAGACTGATGAGCAAGAGCCGTGCCAGAACAGCAAAGTCTCGACGCTTCAATGGCTTAGCGATGTAGATCGGATCGGCTTACCGCCGGCTTGGCGGGATTCGCGCCCAATGTTGGCGAATGTCCCCAACCGCGCGGACGCAGTCCCAAAGCTGCTGAATACCCGCGAAGAAATGCAGGAACGGGAGTTCGGTCCAGCCTTAGGCGAGGAACTCGTCGGCGCGCATCGCCAGCTCGGTGCGGCTGCGAACTCCGAGTTTTTCGAAGATCGCGTGGAGATAGGTCTTGACCGTCCCTTCGGTCACTCCGAGCTGCTCGGCGATTGCCCGGTTGCGCAAGCCCTGGCGGACGAACCCGATCAGCTGGCGTTCACGCGGCGCCAGCGGTGCGCGGTTGCGGTCGGCGACCTTCCTGGCCAGCTGCTTCGAGCGCTCGGCGAGCTCCGGATCGAACCACGCCCGGCCGTGGCGGACCCGGCCGAGGCAATCGAGAAGATAGGCGGGATCGGAATTCTTGAGCACGATTCCCTGTACCTCGAGAGATTTGGCCTCGAGCAGGGCGGAATCGTCGATCGCAGCCGTCAGCAGGACGACTTTCATCGCCGTCTTGCCGGCCCGGGACGCCTTGTCCGCCCGAACGCGCCGAAGCACGTCCATCCCGCTGCCGCCGGGCATCTGCAGATCGAGCAGAAGCAGGTCGGGGGCAAGCCGCTCGACCTCGCGCAAGGTCGCATCCCCGGTTCCCGCGGTGCCGACGATCTCATAGTCGGTATCGCGCAGCAGCGCCTCCAGCGCGGCGCGGATCATCGGATGGTCGTCGGCCAGAAAGATGCGCACGGAAGGCAGCACAGCCGTCAATGGCGCCTCCCGCCCATCGGCAGCGAGATGGAGAGCTTGGTGACGCCCATTCCGCGCGCCAGGTCGAGATCGCCCCCCGCCTGTTCGACCCGCTCTTTCAATGACATCGGCATTTCCAGCCCCTCACCGGAATTCGGGAAGGCCGCGCCGTCGTTGACGAAATCGAGCCGCAGCTCGTCCGAGACGGCGGCGAGCTTGATCGTGACCGACTTGGCCTCGGCGTGACGGACCGCGTTGGCGACCGCCTCCCGCATCAGCTGCAGCGCGTCGAGGTGCAGCCGGGTCGGGACCATGATGTCGGCCCGCGGCGCTGAAAATTCGCAGCGGACGTCCCACTGGCGCGACAGCCGGTCGGCAAGCGCCCGTAGGTCCCGGGCGAGATCGTTGAACTCGACCAGCGGCCCGCTGCGCAGCGCGGTGATGAAGGAGCGCAGTTCGCCTTGCTCCTGCATCATCAGCTGCTTGAGTTCATTGAGCTCCGGTTCGAGGGCGCGCCCCGAGGCTTCGGAGCGCTTCATCGCCTCGAGCCGGAAGGCGGCGCCGGCGAGGAACTGGACGATGCTGTCGTGCAGGTCGCGCGCCAATGTCAGCCGGGAACGGTCTTCGGCGCTCTCCTCCGCCGCCTTGAGCAGCGCATGCCTCTGAAGATGAGCGCCGACGGCGGTGGCGATCTGCTCGCCGAGATCGATGTGATCGGTCGCCAGGCTCGGCACCGCCTCGAGATACAACTGCCCCTGGCCCTCGGAGGTCCGGACCGGAATGGCGAGCCCTTCGTCCAGTTTCAGTGCGGATGCGGCCTCGACCGAAACTGCGTCGAGAACATTGAAGTCGATCAGATTGCGCTCGGCATCCCGTTTGAGCGCGCGGTCCTTGCCAAGGTCGTAGAGGAACGGCGTCGGAACCGCCGAATGCGCGATCGCCGGGCCGCCGACGGCGACCTCGGCGAGCTCCCCGTCGCGGATCGCGATGCCGGTCGCCTCCGGGCTCCCGTTTTCGCACCAGACGAACACACCGGCGCGGGCGCGCGCGCTGCTCATCGCCGCGCGCAGGGCGAGTTCCAGCGGCGACTGGTCGCTGGACGGCCGGGCGAACAGCTCGTCGTCCCGCCAGTGGAACCGCGCCCGCCACTGGTTGGCCCCGAACCAGATGACGATCAGCGAGACGATGATCAGGTGGCCCGTTCGAACCACAAAGCGGTGCAGCTCGAACTGGGCGCTCACCGTCACCACCAGCAGCCCGGCGATGAGGTACAGAAGCGTCAGCAGGGTCGCGGTCAGGGCCGTCGCTCGCCAGCCCCAGCGGATCGCTGCCGACAGCAGCAGGAAAATGAAGAAGGTGAAGAACGGGCTCGTATAGCCTTCGGTCAGCAGCACCAGGACGATGAACAGCACGATATCCATCGCGTGCGCCGGCCCGGCGAGCTTGGCGTCGAGCAACCAGCTGTTCCAGGTGACGATGGCGATTCCGGCCGACACAACCACGTAGGTCGCGAGCATCGCATAGGTCTCGACGGGCGCCTGCGCGGGCTGGCTGGCGTCGATCAGGATGGCGAGCAGGAACAGCGTCGCAAGCATCAGTCGGCCAAGCGCGATGACGCGCCCCGACGGGGGCTGAAGCCGTTGTGCCACGAGCCGCTGATATCGCATCCGCGGCGGGCCGCACAGCCGGACCGCGCGGCTGGCTCGAACCGTGCCGGCGAGCCACCCTAACTTTCGATGACTAGGGCACCGGGCAGGCCGCTGATAATTGCAGCCGGGTCACGTACACGTCACTTCCACGGGAGTGCGGCTTCGGCTCGCACTCCCTTTTTTTTGTTCCACCGAACCGCTGGCCACGGTCGGGCATTTCGGAGGGGGTGGAAGCCCTGCCGCAGGGAAGCGAAGGCGGCAGGGCTTCCATTCCAGTACTCGGATGTCCACCGGACATCCTGCGTGCTTCATTCCGGCAGGGCCGCTCGGTCACGGGGCAGGAGTGGCTCTGCTGGCTCCCGGTTTACCGGGCCGCCGTTAGCGGTGGGTGAGTGGACATGGTTTCACCGAAGGAAAGGTTTGAGCATTTGTGCTCGGTCAGCGCTCCCCGCGGGCGAGCCTCGCCGAGCGGCAGCTGGCGCTTTGCGGCGCTCCTCCCGCCGGCGGGGCGGCTGGGCGCGGCGGCAAGTCCTTGTTGTCTCAGGTTCACGCAACATTTGCTTGGATGCGGCGGTTGACGCCTTTGGACAGGCAATTGGAAGTGGAGCTGACGATGAGGAACATCCTGCTCGCCGCCGCGGCCGCAGCCGCCGCATCGCTGCTCGGCGGAGCGGCAGCCGCCGACCCGGGCGACCATTGGAAGAAGCAATGGGAAAAACGGGCCGAGTGCGACAAAAAGCTCGCCGAGGCGAAGAGCGCGCGCGACTTCTACAAGAAGGCGGCCGAGTGCAACCGCGAGCTCGCCAAGCTGAACGTCGAGCAGCGCAAGAAAGCGGCCAAGGCGTGGCGCGAGGCCGAGAAGAAGGCGCGCGAGCGCTGGGGCGGCGACGAGGGCGGCTACTACCCCTGGGGTAACTGATCCCGAGGCCCGTCGGCCGGCGCTGCGCGCTCTCTCCGCACTGTTCGGCGACTGCGGCGCGATCGCCTCGCTGTGCTCGGGCGCTGGGCCTGAAAAGTCTCGAAAGTCGCACTGCTCGCGCGTGAGTGGTTCGGCGTGTGTTGCGCGAGGCGTGATTGGGGTGCGGGGGGAGCAAGGCCGGGCGCTGTCGCATCTTTGAGCTTAAGCCACAAAAGGGGGTGTGTAGGATAGCCAAGAACGCGGCGACCAGCGCTATGACTCTCCGTCCTTTTGCGCGGCTCGACGGAGCTCGTGCAACGCAAGGTCGAGATGCGCGGTGGCTTCCGGCGGCCCATCATGGGCGTCGAGGAGATCGAGGGCCTTGGTCACCAGCGCCGTCGCCCGCCTCAGCGCGCGGTAAGGTCGGTTCTTGTCACTCTCACCGGGCATCGGCGACTCCGGCATACAAACCAGCCGCTCTGGTCGGTTTGTAAACCCGTCACAGGGCCACTAAGGTCCGACTGCCTCAGGATAGGGCGGCGCGGGCGTATCGCAGTAGAATAGGCTGGTCAGGTAGTCGTCGAGCAGCCGCCGGCCTTTCTCGGTCAGTCGCACGAACTGCTTGCGGGCGTCCAGCTCCAGTGGACCACGCTCGATCAGCCCTTCCTCCGTCAGGATCGTCTGCCAGCGGTGTCCGGTCGTCTGCGGCGTGTCGGCCGCAAGCGTCAAAGCCGTGATCGTCAGGCGTTCCCCTCTGGCCGGCAGGCAATAGAGCGCGAGGAGCATGTCCCACGCCGGCTCGCCGAACAGCTGGCGGTCAAGCATGCGGTCGCGGGCGCGGCGAGCATCGTAGATTCGGCACGCTAACCGGCAGAGTTCTTTCCGGCTCGGCGCCCGGCGCGACTTCGAACGCAATTGCTCGGCCTCGGCATCCGCCACCTCGTCCAGCCGCAAGCGAAGATCGACTTGCAATCTGATGTCATCGGACGTGGAGTCGGCCGTTGGAGGCGGTACGCGCTTTGGCCCGAGCTGTTCTTCCCGTGTCACGCGCCGCCGCTTTCCTCTCGGCCGCATTAAGCGGCTCGTAATGCCGAGCGAGGACATGCCTATTGCCAACGCAAGCCGGTGGCAACTCAAACTGTTTCGGATTTGGATGTCGCCGAATCGGATGTTTGTTCAGTTAAATGCGCTCTCTCGTGAAAATCGCCGGAAGATTACCCGATGACCGCGCTCGCCAGGCGCGAGCAGGGGCGCGTCGAGTTCCGGCTCGACGTCGGGGAGAACGGGCGGGTCACCGGCTGCACCATCACCCGCTCGAGCGGGTCGAGGTGGCTCGATTCCACCACCTGCCGGATCCTCCGATCGCGGGCCCGCTACACACCGGCTCGGAATTCGTGACCCTGGCCGAGCTATTCCAGGGGTTGAAGCCCAAGCTGCCGCTGCTGATCAGTCCGGTCAAGAAACCGTCTCGCGTCGAATCCAGGGCGATCCACAAGAAGGGCGCGCAGGGGGCGTTACTATAATGCGCCCTCACCGAGTGTCTCGAACTGCCCGACTTCAACTGCTCGAACAAAGCGCAACATCGAAATCACTGTTTCAAATATGAAACGCGCTTCATCTTTGTCGACGACCGAATTGTCGTGCGCGAACGACGCGTTGTTCCGTACGTCATTATACGTTTGAAAGATTCCGATGCAGTTCTTCAGAATTTGCTTTGTGATAGGTCGCAATGGACGCTCGGCTTCTAACAGCTTCACATATCGCCCGACGCGACTGTGCAATGGTTCCTCGCGATCTGCGGGCGCGCCGCGGCGATCCAGCAGGAAAGCAAACTTTTTCATGCTGTATGTGTGAAGTCGATCTAGGGCGGCCTGCGGTCTACCGGCATCCGCATCGCGGCGTATTGCTTGAACCAGCTCCTCAAGCGTCTCGTCTCGCGTGAATGCGATTATCGAATCAGTCGCTGGAGTTGCCTCTTGGCCCTCGATCTTGTGAATTAGATCAAAGAGGGTGGCCCTGTGTCGCTCAACGTCCTCGGCGGCAATCCCATAAGGCGTAAAGCCGGACTGCTCTCGATACTTCCACAGCGCCCGCAATGCCCTCGCTACAACCTGCTCCGGCTCATCCTCGACAAAGGTGCGTAGGCGATTAGCTTTTGACGTGCCACGCCGCTTATATCGCTCATCATCGATATCGATCCGTAATTCGTCCTCGAACCATTCCGACATAGTGCGATCGGAAAAGTCCAGCACGTAACCCGAGTGCATCGCAAATGCGTCATCCAACGACCGGAGCTCGCTGCGCTTAATCTGGACCACCGGGCGGCTCCGAAGGCTATATCACTGATCGAGGAACGACCGCATCTTCCGCGACCGCGACGGATGTTTCAGCTTCCGCAGCGCCTTCGCTTCGATCTGCCTGATCCGTTCGCGGGTGACCGAGAACTGCTGCCCGACCTCTTCCAGCGTATGATCGGTGTTCATGCCGATGCCGAAGCGCATTCGCAGCACTCGCTCCTCGCGCGGGGTTAGCGACGCGAGCACCCTCGTCACCGTTTCCTTCAGATTGCTCTGGATCGCGGCGTCGACCGGGATGACCGCGTTCTTGTCCTCGATGAAGTCGCCGAGGTGGCTGTCTTCCTCGTCGCCGATCGGGGTCTCGAGGCTGATCGGCTCCTTGGCGATCTTCATCACCTTGCGAACCTTTTCGAGCGGCATGGATAGGCGCTCGGCAAGCTCTTCCGGGGTAGGCTCGCGGCCGATCTCATGCAGGATCTGGCGGCTCGTTCGGACCAGCTTGTTGATCGTCTCGATCATATGGACCGGGATACGGATCGTACGGGCCTGATCGGCGATCGAACGGGTGATCGCCTGACGGATCCACCAGGTCGCATAGGTGCTGAATTTATAGCCGCGGCGATATTCGAATTTATCGACCGCTTTCATCAGGCCGATATTACCTTCCTGAATAAGATCAAGGAATTGCAGGCCGCGGTTCGTATATTTTTTAGCAATGGAGATAACCAAGCGCAGATTGGCCTCGACCATTTCCTTCTTGGCGATACGCGCTTCTCGCTCACCCTTCTGAACCTGGTTCACGATTCGGCGGAATTCGGTAAGCGACATTCCGGTCGCTTGCGCGATTTCACTGATTTCGGTGCGGATTCGCTCGATCGGATCGGCTTCCTGGGTACAGAAGGCAGACCATTTCTTGTCGAGCTTGCAGACCCGCTCGGACCAATTTTCGTCCAGCTCGTGGCCCATGTAGGATTCGAGGAAGGCCTTGCGGGGCACTTTGTGACGCTCGGCAAGCCGAAGCATCTGGCCGCCCAAAGCAGTCAGACGGCGATTGTAGCTGTAAAGCTGGTCGACCAGATATTCGATCTTCGCGCCATGGAACTGGACGCTCTCGACCTCCGCGGTCAGCTGTTCGCGCAGCTTCTGATATTTATTCTCTTCCGACTTGGCGAATTCCTGCATGCTGCTCAGCGCCTCGATGCGAGCGACCTGCAGCTTCGAGAATTTCTTGAACAAGGCGGTGATGGTGGCGAATTTCTCCAGCGCCTGCGGCTTTAATTGCTCTTCCATCTGGGCGAGCGAAAGCGTGTTGTCCTCTTCCTCGTCATCGCTCTGGCGAGGCGTCCGGCGCTCGACAAGGCTATCTTCCTCATCCTCTTCTTCCTGGACCTCTTCGACGTCTTCCTCTTCCTTGAAAGAGGGGCCGGCGGTCTTTTCGGAAATGTCGCCATCTTCCCCGGCTTCAGCGCTTTCGACCTGCTCGGGGGTCGGGCCTTTGGAAAGCATTGCGTCGAGATCGAGGATTTCGCGAAGCTGCATTTCGCCTTCATTGAGCGCTGTCGACCATTGGATGATCGCGTTGAACGTGATCGGGCTTTCGCACAGGCCCCAGATCATCGTGTCGCGGCCGGCCTCGATGCGCTTGGCGATGGCGATTTCGCCTTCGCGGCTGAGCAATTCGACCGCGCCCATTTCGCGCAGGTACATGCGCACCGGATCGTCGGTGCGGTCGACCGCTTCCTTCTTGACCGCCGCCGCGGGGCGAGGGCCGCCGTCGTCGAGGGGATCGATTTCCTCTTCGGGTTCTTTCTCGGCGTCCTCGTCGTCCGAATCGTCATTCTCGACGATATTGACGCCCATCTCCGAAATCTCGGACATCACGTCCTCGATCTGCTCGGAGGTCATATGCTCCTGCGGCAGCGCCTCGTTGATCTCGTCGACGGTGACGAATCCACGCTTCTTGGCGCGCGCCTTCAGTTTCTTGATTGCCGCTTCATGCTGATCGATCAGCGGAGCATCGCCGCCGTCGCCGGCGTCGACTTCGGGCTCAGTCGTGTCATTTTTTGCCATATTGCCGTGCCGCTTACTCATTGCTGGCCAAGGAAGCCAGTCGTTCCTTCATCGCTTCACGCGCCGCGTGAAGCCGCTGCTGTTCCGCAAAGGCGGTTTCATCGTCCATGTCGGCCTTGAACCTCTCGGTCGCCGCCGCCAGCGCCTGCTCGATCTCCGCCGTCGCCACCAGCGCCTCGATCGCGAGGCTCAGGTCGCGCCGGGCGAGACCATCATCGCTTTCGGGTCGGGTAAAGGTGAAGCGCATATCGCCGCCCTTGGTCACGTCACGCCATGCGGCGCCCGTGTCCCCTGCCGCCAATATGGTGGCGATTGCTTGCCGATCAAGCGTTTGGCCGGACATGGTGAGATCGACCATCCGGTCGCGCAGCCGGGCCGCGGCGGCATCGGCGATCGGCAGGGCGGCGAGCGTTTCGACATGGTCGGCAATGGCGTCGGGGAACAGCGCATGGCCGAGAACCAGGGCTCGCGCGGTCGCGCGGTCGATGCCGCTGGTCCCAATCGCGCGCATGTTCGAACCCGGCGGGGTTTCGGGCGGGGAAAAGCGGCCGTCCTTGCCCTTCTTCCATTGGGCGCGCGGGGTGAAGG
>JACCSV010000097.1 GCA_013812805.1 Sphingomonas sp.
TATTTGCAATAGCCGGTGTTGATCGTGTTCTCGGTGCAATTAGCCGCCGAGTTCAAGTCGGCCGCGGCTCCACGAAACGTGTTGCACGCGGCAAGAACCAGGCTGCCGCCAATCACCGCGACAGTCAAAACCATACGAACCATGATCGCTCCTCCTCGTTGGCGGAGCGATTATAGCGGCGCTTAGGTGTTCTGGTCGACCTCATTGGCGACGGAATTCACGTCTTGGGCAGCACCGCGAACGGTATTGCAGGCGGCGATGGCGAGCGAAGCGCCGAGTACGGCAACGGTCATGATCTTGCGAAGCATGTCGGATTCTCCTGTCTGACGGTTCCCTTGAACGCGGCTCCGAGCGAACGGCTCCATTGCGCTACCGTTATTTTTCCTGTCGATCTGTTCATGACGCGTCCGTACCGCTTGCTCAGATCGCAACCGGCGCGGCGATGTGCGAGTGCGGATCATAGCCTTCGAAGGCGAAATCCTCCGGCTCGTAATCATCGATCGGCTGGCCACGGTCCTTGAGGATCAGCCGCGGCGGGGCGCGAACGTCGCGGGAAAGCTGCAGTTGCACCTGGTTCATGTGGTTCGAGTAGATATGGCAGTCGCCGCCGGTCCAGACGAACACGCCGGGTTCCAGCCCGCACTCGCGGGCGAGCATGTGGGTGAGCAGCGAATAGCTGGCGATGTTGAACGGCACCCCCAGGAACATGTCGGCGCTGCGCTGGTAGAGCTGCAGGTTGAGCCGCCCGGCGGCAACCTGCGTCTGGAACAGACAGTGGCATGGCGCCAGCGCCATCCGGTGGATCTCGCCGGGATTCCAGGCGGTGACGATCTGGCGCCGCGATGCAGGGTCGCGCTTGATCAGCTCGACCAGCCCGGCGATCTGGTCGACATGACCGCCCTCTGCGGTTTCCCATTGGCGCCATTGCTTGCCGTAGACCGGCCCTAAGTCGCCGTTCTCGTCCGCCCACTCGTCCCAGATTTTGACGTTGCGCTCCTTGAGCCAGGCGATGTTAGTGTCGCCGCGCAGGAACCACAAAAGTTCGACGATGATCGAGCGCAGGTGAAGCTTTTTGGTGGTCAGCAGGGGGAAGCCGTGGCCCAAGTCGAAGCGCATCTGCGCGCCGAAATAGCTACGGGTGCCGGTGCCGGTCCGGTCCGGTTGCTCGACGCCCTCGTCGAGAATCCGCTGCAGCAGGTCGAGATATTGGCGCATGGCTGGTGTCCTAACGCGCCGGCGCGGAGCCTCCAAGGCGCGGGATGGCACCAAAACGGATTTATTGGTCTCCGGAATGGACTCGGTTGCGCTCGTGTACCGGAGGGCGAATGCCTAGTTTGCGGTCATGCGTCACCAGCGTGCCGAACTCCCGCTGAAGCTCGACGGCCTGGGGCCGGCTCGCGAATTTTTTGCCGGCTGCCTCGCCGATGCCCGGACCGACCAGGAAAGCCTGTGGGTCGCGCACCTCGACGATCAGGCCCGGTGCCTGCACCTGTCGCGGCACGCCGGCGACGAGACCGGCGCCGACTTTCCGATTCGCCAGATCCTGTCCGACGCGGTGGTCCACGGAACCACCGGTATAGTCCTTGCGCACAATCACCCGAGCGGCGATGCCCGGCCCAGCGACAGCGATTGCCGGGCGACCCGAAGGCTGGCGTCCGCCGCGGGCGCAATCGACTGTACGGTGGTCGACCATCTCGTCTTCGCCGGCAAGGACTGCATGAGTTTCCGCCAGCTCGGCTTGCTCTGAGGTCGAGCGGCGCGCGCCGCGCTAACGCTTAAGTCATCCCGCGCATGGCCTGATCTTGGCCGGCTCCGGCCGCTCGCCGACCGCCTCGAACGCGGCGAAATAGGCGTCCGCGCCCTCGATCGGCTCGAACTTGCGAAGCTGCAATCCGACGGCTGCAAATTCGCATTTGAGCAATTCGGGCGGAAAGCCGTGGCGCTGCGGCACGCGATTGGCATCGACGACGATCACCTGGCCGCCCGGCTTCAAGGCCGGCCGCAAGTGCCAGAGGAAGGCGTAGGGCGAGGTCACTTCGTGGTACATGTGAACTAGGAAGATGCGGTCGAACGATCGCGCTGGAAGCTTAGGATTTGCAGCATCGCCGAGCACCACCGCGACATTGTCCAGACGTTCGCGCTGGACGCGTTGGGCGAGCCGGGCGTGAAACTCCGGTACGATGTCCTCGGCCAGCACCCGCCCGCGCGGGCCCACCACCTGCGACAGGCGGACCGCATAATAGCCCTCGCCGGCCCCGACGTCGGCGACCCACATGCCTGGCTTCACCCCCGCAAGCTCGACGACGCGGGTGAATTCGCCGAGCCGGTCGCGCACGTCCTCGGTCGAGAAGGAATCGCTGACGATCGCCGCGATCTCGCGGTCCGCCTTGGGGAAACGCGGCTCCTCGGGCGCGGCTCGGCACGAGGCCAGAGCAAGGAGTAGGAGTAGGCTCTTCCCCGGGACGGGGAGGTGAAAGCGCGAAGCGCTGACGGAGGGGGGTCTGCGCACGGCATCCCACCCCCTCCACCTTGCGTCGCATGGTTCCCCTCCCCGTTCCGGGGAGGATTTCCTACTCCACATCCTCGACCTCGACCTTTTCGCCGCTCACCCGCTGCGACAGCGCCGCGGCCATGAAGCGGTCGAGATCGCCGTCGAGCACGTCGCCCGGACTGGTCGAAGTGACCCCGGTGCGAAGGTCCTTCACCAGCTGATAGGGCTGCAGCACATAGCTTCGAATCTGATGGCCCCAGCCGATGTCGGATTTGGCGGCATTGGCGACGTCGGCCTCGGCTTCGCGCCGCTGCAGCTCGGCTTCGTAGAGGCGCGCTTTAAGCTGCTTCATCGCCTCGGCGCGGTTCTTGTGCTGCGAACGCTGGTTCTGGCAGGCGACGACAATCCCCGTCGGCACGTGGGTGATCCGGACCGCGCTGTCGGTGGTGTTGACGTGCTGCCCGCCGGCGCCCGAAGCGCGGTAGGTGTCGATGCGCAGGTCGGCTTCGCTGACTTCGATGTCGATGTCGTCGTCGACTTCGGGATAGACCCAGACGCTGGCGAAGCTGGTATGGCGGCGGGCGTTGGCGTCGTAGGGGCTGATCCGGACCAGCCGGTGGACCCCGCTTTCGGTCTTGAGGTTGCCGTAGGCATTCTCGCCCTTGACCAGAATCGTCGCCGACTTGATCCCGGCCTGCTCGCCGGAGTGGTGGTCGATGAGCTCGACCTTCATCCCCTTGCGCTCGCCCCAGCGGGTGTACATCCGCTGCAGCATCTCCGCCCAATCCTGGCTTTCGGTGCCGCCGGCGCCGGCGTTGACCTCGATATAGGTGTTGTTGGCGTCCGCCTCTCCGGCCAGCAAGGCGGCGACCTTGTCGCGTTCCGCACGGTCGGCGAGCTCGCTCAGGCTATTGACCGCTTCGTCGGCGAGCGCGTCGTCGCCTTCGCTGTCGGCCATCTCCATCAGTTCGACCGTGTCGGCCAGCTCGCGCTCGATCGCGATCGTCGCGCCCATCGCTTCCTCGATCCGGCGGCGTTCGCGCATCACGTCCTGCGCCGCCTTGGGATTGTCCCACAGCTTCGGATCTTCGACTTTGACGTTGAGCTCGTCGAGCCGCCGCTGCGCCCGGTCCCAGTCGAGGAAGCGGCGCAAAAGCGCGGTCGCGGCGTTGATCTGGTCGATGTAGGATTGCGCTTCAGCGCGCATCGCGATTGGCTTTCAGGGTTGCCGGTCGGCTCAGCGCTAGCGAACGGCGGGCGGGTTTGGCAACGGCCGCTGCCAGGCCGGCAGCTCCCGCGGCGCGGCTGGCGCGCCTGCCGGTGCCCGGGAACGGGAGCGTGAGGCTTGCCGCTGGCGGAACGCGGCCCGCGCCTGCTGCTGCAGCGCCTGTTCGCCATCGCCGTCGCGGCGGAAGCTTCGGCGCGGCTCGGTCTGCGGCTGGAAAGCCTCCCAGATTACCGACGACTTGGGGTCTTCGACAGTCGGAAAGGCGCCGAACACGCGCCGCCCGGAACCCCGGTCGACCCGCACCCAGCGAATTCCGGCCGGAGCGACGAAGGGAACCTTGGGCAAATCTTTGAACGCGGTTTGCGCGAACTGCTTGAAGGCCGGCGCTGCGATCCGGCCGCCCTGAGCGGCCTGCCCCATCGACCGCGGCTGATCGTAGCCGATATAAACCCCGGCGACGATTTCGGGCGTGCCGCCGACGAACCAGACATTGGTCGGGCCATTGGTGGTGCCGGTCTTGCCGAACAGCGGGCGGTCGAGATCGCGAAGCACCGTCGCCGTGCCGCGCTCGACGACCCCGGTGAGGATGTGGACCATCTGGAACGCCGCCATCGGGTCGAGCAACTGGCGGTTGCGCACCGGCGGTCGCGGCATCGCCCCGCCGTTCCAGTCGCGAGCATTGCACCCTTCCATGATCTCGCAGCGGGTGTCGGACCGGTAGATGACCTTGCCGTTGCGGTCCTGGACATAATCGATGGTGGTCTGGGTGACCGCCCGGCCCTGGTTTGCCAGCACCGCATAAGCGTTGGTGAGCTTGGCTACCGTCGTGTCGCCGGCGCCGAGCGCTATTGAGAGATAATTGTCATAGTCGCCGACGCCGAGCTCGCGGGCGGTGTCGGCGACCTTTTCAATACCGGTTTGCGAAGCGGCGCGGATGGTCATCAGGTTGCGCGACTGCTCGACGCCCCA
>JACCSV010000107.1 GCA_013812805.1 Sphingomonas sp.
CCCCCGCGCCGTCGCTCGCGCCGCGCGCCGCCGAGGCGATCGACCCGCGCGTGCCGGTGGCCGAGCCGCAGCTTTCGACAGCCGTCGATCCGGCTCTCGCTGCGCAGCTGTCCGCGCTGGTTGCGCAAGCCGAGGTCGGAGACCGCCAGTTCCGAGCGGCAGCTCCCGCCGCGCAGCAAGCCGCGGCTTCCGCGGGTTCGCGGGAAAGCGAGAGCTGGATCGTCGCCCAACAGGCGCTGTCGGCGCTGGTCGCCGCACGGGGGCCCGTCACTCAAGCTCTCGGCGACATCGACGGGATCGGTGCGGCACGCATCCAGCGGCTCGGTGGGATCGCGGCGGCCGACAGGCGCGCGATCGAAGCGGCGGCGGGACGGGTGGCCGAGATCGACCGCCGCGAGGCCGCGCTGATCGACCAGCTGCAGGCGCGGCTACGCTGAATTGAGCGCAGCCACTCCGCGGACCAGCGCGTCGACGGCGTCGTCGACATGCTCGAGGTGGGTTCGGAAGCTCAAAATCGCGCAGCGCAGGTAGAAGCGCCCGTCGATGCGAGTGCCGCTGATCATCACCCGCCCTTCCTGCTGGATGTGCGTGATCAGCCTCTGGTTGAACTCGTTCGCATCGCCGTCTTGCGGGAGGTATCGAAAGGCGACGACGGAGAGGTCGGGCGCGGGGCCCGCGTCGAAATTGTCGAGCTCGCTAACCCGGGCGTGGAAATAGCGCGCCAGCGCGAGCTTTTCCGATTGCGCCGACCGGAATGCCGCGACTCCCGCAATCTGCAGCGGAAGCCACAGCCGCATCGCGCGAAAGTGGCGCGTTAGCTCGGGCGAAAGATCGGCCGGGGATGGCCCGACCTGAGATTCGCCGAGCGGCCGAATGTAGTCGGCGCTGGCGCTGAACGCATCCAGCAAATGGCGCCGGTCGCGGACCAGCGCGGCGCCGGTGCCGTAGGGCAGGAACAGTGTCTTGTGCGGGTCGAGGGCGACGCTGTCGGCCCGCTCGATGCCGCTGAGTAGTACGCGGCCTTCCTCGCACAAGGCGAACAGGCCGCCATAAGCGCCGTCGACGTGGAGCCAGGCGCCAAATCGGCTGCACAGGTCCGCAAGCTCAGGCAGCGGGTCGATCGCGCCTGTGTCAACGGTTCCGGCAGAGGCGACGACAATCCACGGCCGCACTCCGTTGCGGCGGTCCTCCTCGAACGCCTGCTCCAGCGCCTCGATAGACATTCGGTAGGCATCGTCGGTCTCGATCAGCCGCTTCGGCGCGCGCCCGCGGCCGGCGATGTGCAGCGCCTTGTCGACGCAATAATGGGCGAAGCGGGTCATGTAGACCGCGCCGCCGCCCTCGGCATCGCGGGCGTCGCGAGCGGCGACGATCGCGGTGAGATTGGCAATGCTTCCGCCCGAAACAAGCGATCCACCGGCCTCGGCCGGATAGCCGATCGCGCTTGCCAGCCAGTCGGTGCAGGCATTCTCGATCCGCACCGCGCCGGGGCTGGCCGAAGCGAAACCGGAATATTTGTTCGACGCCGCCGCGAGCAGGTCGCCAAGCGCCGAATGAAACAGCCCGCCGCCGGGGATGTAAGCCATGAACCGCGGCGACGTCGTCGCAAAACCGGGCCGGTCGATGCAGGCAGCGACATAGTCGAGGACCTCACCCGCGTCGCGGCCGTCGTCGGTGAACTCGGGGTCGAGCGTCTGGCTGAAGACTTCCGACCAGGGACGATTGCTCGGCGCGGTCTCGACCTGGTCCAGATAGGCGAGCGCGTGATCGAGTGCCCGGCCGCCAAGCTCGCGCCGCTCGGCCTGATCCGGCTCCAGCGCCGCCGCCGCCCGGCGCAGCCGCTCGCTCCGCTCGCGCAGTTCAGCCAGCATCAGGTGCCGATCAGCCGCGCCGCGTCGAGTGCGTGATAGGTCAAAACACCGGTCGCCCCGGCCCGCTTGAAGGCGAGCAGCGTCTCGAGGATCAGCGCATCGCGCTCGCCTACCCCGGCGGCCGCGGCAGCCTCGATCATCGCATACTCGCCCGACACTTGGTAAGCGAAGGTCGGGACGCCGAACTCATCCTTCACCCGCGCCAGCACGTCGAGGTAGGGAAGCCCCGGCTTCACCATCACCATGTCGGCGCCTTCGGCGAGGTCGAGCTCGACCTCGCGAACCGCTTCCATGCCGTTGGCCGGGTTCATCTGGTAAGCGCGCTTGTCGCCTTTGAGCAGCCCGCGCGAACCGACCGCGTCGCGGAACGGGCCATAGAAAGCCGACGCATATTTGGCGGCGTAGGCCATGATCGAGACGTCGAAATGGCCTTCGCTCTCCAACGCCGCGCGGATTGCGCCGACGCGGCCGTCCATCATGTCGGAGGGCGCGACGATGTCGGCTCCTGCAGCGGCCTGGACCAGTGCCTGCGCCGTCAGGACTTCGAGCGTATCATCGTTGATAATTCGGCCCTTGGCATCGACCAGCCCGTCATGACCGTGGCTGGTGTAGGGGTCGAGCGCAACGTCGGTGAGGACGCCGATCTCCGGCACCGCATTTTTGACCGCGCGGATGGCCCGGCAGATGAGGTTGTCGGCGTTCAGCGCTTCCTCGCCGCTCTCGCTCCGAAGCGCCGGCGGCGTGTTCGGGAACAAGGCGATGCAGGGGATGCCGAGGCGGGCAGCTTCTTGCGCTCGCTCGGCAAGCCGGTCGACCGACCAGCGGCTGACCCCGCGCAGCGACTCGACCGGCTCCTCGCAGCCGCTGCCCTCGCAAACGAACATCGGCAGGATCAGGTCGCTCGGGTGGAGCCGGTTCTCGGCCAGCATCTCCCGAATCCAGGGCGCGGAACGGCCGCGGCGCATGCGCAGGTTGGGGTAAGTGCTCATCGGCCAGCGCCTCTAGCGCGAGTGCCGTTAGGAAAGAAGCCGCCGTTCATGCATTGAGCGGCAATGGTACCCGAGGGGCTTCCCAAACAGGCCGTGGTCGTCGTAAACGTGCAGAGCCGGCGCGGCGCGGAAGCGTTCGACCAGGTTTGCGAGAAGCTTGGCGGCGCCGGCATCCACGTCATCGACCGCCACGCGGTGACGGATCCCGACGACATGCGCCCGATTATCCGCAAGGCGATCCTGGACGGCGCTCCAATGGTGATCGTCGGCGGCGGCGACGGATCATTGTCGACGACGATCGACGATTTCCTGGGCAGCGACACCGTGTTCGCTTTCCTGCCGCTCGGCACCGCCAACAGCTTCGCCAAGACGCTGGGCGTGCCGATCGACCTAGACGGGGCGATCGAGGTCATCGCCAATGGCGTCCCTAAGCGCATCGATCTCGGCTTCATCGACCGGGACTATTTCGCCAACGCGGCGGCGATGGGGATGTCGCCGCTGATCGCCGAGACCGTCCCGCACAATCTCAAGAAATATCTCGGGATGTTCGGCTACATGCTGTGGGCGATCCGAGTCGCCTTCAAGTTCCGGCCGTTCAGGCTTTACGTCGACGACGGCACCAAGGTGCACAGGATTTGGGCGACCGAGGCGCGGATTGCCAACGGCACCCACCACGGCGGGATCGAGCTCGTTGAAAGCGCCAGCGTCGACAGCGGCGAGATCGTCGTCCAGGCGGTCACCGGGCGGAGCCTCGTCGGCCTCGCGTGGAGCTGGTTCGCCACCGTGTTCAAGCTGAGCTCGCGCCAGGCGACGGTGGCCGAGTTCCATGGCGCCAAGCTGCACATCAAGACCAAGCCGCCACAGCCGATCTCGATCGACGGCGAGATTGCGGCGGAGACCCCGGTGACGGTAGGTGTTGCGCGCGGCGCGGTGGTCGTTGCGGCACCGCGCGAGGAGCAGAAGGCGGCCGCCTAACCGTCTTTGCGAGGAGCCGGAGGCGACGCGGCAATCCACCAGCACGCTGGATTGCTTCGCTTTGCTCGCAATGACGGTTTAACCTAGCCGCTCCAGCGCCGCTCGATAGCGCTCGGCCTCGGCGGCTTTGTCGGCATGGTCGGCTCGGGCCTTCTCCACCGCTTCCGGCTTGGCTCGCTCGGTGAAATTCGGGTTGGACAGCCGCGCATCGAGGCCGTCGCGCTCTTTTTCCGCCGCGGCCGCCGCCTTGGCGAGGCGAGCTTTTTCAGCGTCCAGGTCGATGTGGCCGGCAAGCGGGAATGCGATGGTTTCGCCGTTGACGACTACCTGCGCCGAGCCTCCGGGGGCCGTATCGGCCAGCCTCGCAGGCCCGAGCTTGGCCATTCGCGCCACCGTCGCTTCCGCCCGGTTGATGCGTTCGGCAGTCGCCGTCGACGCGAGAACCACAGGCTCCAGCGTCGCGCTCCATGGGATGTTGAGCTCCGAACGCACCGTCCGCACCTCGGAAACAAGTTCGATCAGCCATTCGATGTCAGCCTTCGCAGCGGCGTCGACGATGGCCTCCGGCTCCGGCCACTTGGCGACGATCAGCTCGTAGGGCCGGTCGTTCGCGTTCCACAGCTCTTCGGTGATGAACAGCATCAGCGGGTGGAGCATGACCAGGATCTGGTCGAACGCCCAAGCGGCGACGGTCTTGGTCTCCGCGTCGAACGCGCCTTTGATCAGCTCCACATACCAGTCGCAGAAGGTGCCCCAGGTGAAGTGGTAGATCGCGTCAGCCATGTCGTCGAAACGAAGTTCATCGAAGGCGCGGTTGAGCTTGGCGAGCGTCTCGACCACCTCGCCGATGATCCAGCGGTTGACCGGCAGCGCGGCCTCGGGCGCGGCGATGCTGGCGCTGGCGCCTACCCCGTTCATCTGCAGGAAGCGCGCGGCGTTCCACAGCTTGGTCGCGAAGTTGCGGTAGCCTTCGACGCGCTTCTCATCGAGCTTGATGTCGCGGCCCTGGCTTTCCATCGCCGCCAAAGTGAAGCGCAGCGCGTCCGCCCCGTACTTGTCGATGAGGCCGAGCGGGTCGACCGTATTGCCCTTGGACTTGGACATCTTCTGGCCCTGCGCGTCGCGCACCAGGCCGTGCAGGTAGAGCCGCTTCCACGGGATATCACCCATGAAGTGGATGCCCTGCATCGCCATCCGCGCGTCCCAGAAAAAGATGATGTCGAAGCCGCTGATCAGCAGGTCGTTGGGGTAATGGCGCCTCAGCTCCTCGCTCTGCTCGGGCCAGCCGAGCGTCGCGAACGGCCACAGGGCGGAGCTGAACCACGTGTCGAGCACATCTGCATCTTGGCTAAGTTGAATCGTCCAGTCAGAGGACGTTTGCGCTAAGCCCGTCAGCTCCGTGACTCTAAATTTCAACGCGCGATCAGTTCGAACATTCGCTGAGTAAAATTTGCGAGCTTGCTCGAGGGCTTCTTCCGCGCATTCTGCAACGAATACCGCAGGGTCGTGAGTGACGAGCTCAGAGAGATATTCTCCATCGTCAACGAAAGCCGCGAGTGGCGGACCGAACCAAGCCGGGATCCGGTGCCCCCACCACAGCTGGCGCGAGACGCACCACGGCTGGATATTCTCCAGCCAGTTGAACCAGGTCTTTTCCCATGTCTTGGGCACGATCTCGATCTTGCCCGAGCGCGCCGCCGCGATCGCAGGCTTGGCCAGCGTTGCCGCATCGACATACCATTGGTCGGTCAGCCACGGTTCGATCACGACGCCGGAGCGGTCGCCGTAGGGTAACTGGATCGTCCGGTCCTCGACCCGATCCAGCGCGCTCTCGGCCTCGAGCATCTCAACCACCCGTTTGCGCGCATCGAAGCGGTCTAGGCCGAGCAGTTCCTGCGGAATCAGGCCGTCCGCAGTCTGTGCGATTCTCGCCTCACCGTCCAGCATGTTGAGCATGTCGCGCGGCTGCATCCCGGCGCGCTTGCCGACTTCGAAATCGTTGAAGTCATGGCCCGGCGTGATCTTCACCGCGCCAGAGCCAAGTTCAGGGTCGGCGTGCTCGTCCTTGATGATCGGGATCAGCCGTCCGGTAATCGGCAGCCGCAGCTGCGTCCCCACCAGCTTGGCGTAGCGCTCGTCCTCCGGGTGGACCGCGACCGCCATGTCGGCGAGCATCGTTTCCGGGCGGGTTGTCGCCACAGAGATGTGTCCGCTTCCGTCCGCGAGCGGGTATTTGAGGTGCCAGAACTTGCCCTGCACCTCGTTCGTCTCGACTTCCAAGTCGCTGATCGCGCTCTGGAATTTGGGGTCCCAGTTGACGAGGCGCTTGTCGCGGTAGAGCAGCTTCTCGCGATAGAGCTGGACGAACACCTTGAGGACCGCGCGAGTGAAGCCCTCGTCCATGGTGAAGCGCTCGTTGGCCCAGTCCATGGAACAGCCGAGACGGCGCAGCTGGCCGGTGATCTCGCCGCCGCTCTCCTCCTTCCACTCCCACACCTTGACGACGAATTCCTCGCGCGTGTAGTTGGTGCGCTTGTCCTGGCGCTGCTCGAGGTTGCGCTCGACCACCATCTGAGTCGCGATCCCGGCATGGTCCATCCCGACCACCCACAGGGCATCCTTGCCGAGCATCCGCTGATGCCGGGTGACGATGTCCTGAAGCGTATTGTCGAGCGCGTGGCCGATGTGCAGCGAGCCGGTAACGTTGGGCGGCGGATTGACGATCGTCCAGGCTTCCGCGTCCGGCCGCTCGGGCCGGAACAGGCCGTGCGTCTCCCAATGCTGGTACCAGCGCTGCTCGATGGCGGCGGGATCGAAGGTTTTTGGCAACTCGCTCATTGCCGGAGCCGTTAGCGGGGTCTTCTCGTCATTGCGAGCGAAGCGAAGCAATCCACCTCAAGCGGCTGGATTGCCGCGTCGCTACGCTCCTCGCAATGACGTTACTGGGTGCTCCGCCCGGTCCAGCGGTCCATCCAGCCCATCACCTCGTCATACCATTGGATCGAATTCTTGGGCTTCAGAACCCAGTGGTTCTCGTCCGGGTAGACCAGCAGCCGCGAGGGAATGTTGCGCCGCTGCAGCGCGGTGAAGCTGGCCAGGCCCTGGCTGTAAGGAATTCGGTAATCCTTCTCGCCGGTGATGACGAGCATCGGCGTCTTCCAGGCGCTGACGTAATTGACCGGGTTCCAGCGCTCATAGGCGGCCGGGTCCTCGTAATAGGCCTTGCCGCCGTGCTCCCACTCGGTGAACCACAATTCTTCGGTCTCGTATGCCATCGCCCGCTGGTCGAAGACTCCGTCGTGCTGGATCAGGCATTTGAAGCGGTCGGGCCAGCGGCCGGCGATCCAGTTGATCATGTAGCCGCCGTAGGAAGCACCGAGCGCGCAGGCGTTGTTGGCGTCGAGCTGCGGGTCGTTGGCGGTGGCGAAGGCGAGGCCCTTTTGCAGATCCTCGAGCGGCTTGCCGCCCCAGTCATTGCGGATCGAATCGGTGAAGGCCTGGCCGTATCCAACTGAGCCGTGGAAATCGATGCTGACGACGCCGTAGCCCGGCGAGGCGAAAAGCCGCGGGTTCCAGCGGTACGACCAGCTGTTGCCGAAGCTGCCCTGCGGGCCGCCGTGAATGACGAACGCGATCGGGAGCTTGCCGGCCACGCGCCGCGGCTTGACCTTGATCCCCCAGACGCGGTCGTTGTTGGCGCCGGCAAAGCTGAACTTGTCGAAGCTGACCGGGTCGAGCTGGTCGATCAACGCCTTGTTGACCGCGGTGAGCTGGGCGACGCGGCCGCCGGCGTCGACCCGGTAGATGTCGTCGGGGGCCATGATGCTGTTCATCGTGTAGAGCACCGAGCCGTTCGCGAGCGGGACAGCGTTGCCGGCATTGCCGTCCCTGGTCAGCCGCGTCGGCCGCCCGGTGGCGATGTCGACTCGATAGATCGGATGCTCGAGCACCTCCTGCACGGTGACGATCAGGGCGCGGCCGTCGCTGGTCCAGGCGAGGCTTCCAACCGAGGCGTCCCAGCCCTCGGTTAGCGGGCGCACCTGGCCGCTGGCGATGTCGCGAAGCATCACCACCTGGCGATCGGCTTCGTAGGTGGGGCGCGCCATGGCGACGTAGGCAAGCGTGCGGCCGTCGGGCGACACCGTCGGCAGGTTGTCCGTGCCGTCGTTGGCCGCGGTCAGGTTGGAAGGCGGTGCCGAGGCGTCGGAGGGCGAGGCGAAGATGTCGAGGTTGGTCGAGGTCGCCTCGATGCGGCCGGCCTCGCGAAGCGCGAAATAGACGGTGCGGCCGTCAGGCGAGAAGTTGATCTCCTCGCCGCCGCCAAACGGCTTAGCTGGTGTGTCACCGACTAGATCGCCCGTCAGCCGCACGCCGCCGCCGGTCAGGCGCCCGCCGGACAGCGGATAAGCGTAAATTCGCGACCGTTCGCCAGGGGTCACCCACGAGTCCCAGTGGCGGACGAACAGTTGATCATAGACCCGGCCCGATCCGTCGGGCTTGGCGGGCAAGGTGGTGGCGGCGCAGGCCAGGTCGGGGCAGTCGGGACGGTCCGCCCAAATGAGAACCCGGTCGCCGCTCGGAGCGATCTTGAAGCCGGAAATCTCGGCGCCGAAGTCGCTAATCTGAGTCGCCGTGCCCCGCAGCGGGATTCGGAACAGCTGGGTGCGGTCGTTGACGCTCTTGAGGAAATAGATTGCGCCGTCCGGCCCGAACACCGCGCTGTTCGCGCCATCCGCACCGGCGACCGCTTGCGGCGCCGCGCCGCGTGCGCTCAGGTCGAGCAGGTAAAGCGGATTGCTGCGCTTGTTGGCGGCCAGGTCGGTCCTAGACAGCGTGAACAGCGCATAGCGTCCATCCGGCGATACCGCCGGTGCGCCGAGCCGGCGCATCATGTGCATGTCGGTGGCGGTCATCGGACGAGCGATGGCGGGCGAGGCGGCGAGCGCTGCAACAGCGGTGGCGAGCAGGAGCGAGGTGCGGGTCATGGATGCAGGCGTAGCGAGCGACGCGGCCGCCTTCAACCACGGGACGTCAGACCGGGCGGCCGGTGATCCTCGAGATTTCGCGGCGCACATGCTCGCTGACCATCTCCGGCAAATTATCCTCGAGCCACTGCTTGAGCATCGGCTTCAGCATCTCGCGGACCATCTCCTCCAGCGGGTTGACCTGCGGTGGCGGCGGAACGCTGGCAGCGACGGCGGACAGCTCGTCGAGCGAATGGCGCGCCGTCTCGGCGACGTCCTGGTCGAGCAGCGGCGGGCCAAGATCGATTCGGGCTGCGATTGGCTGGTCGAGCTCGAGGACGTCCTCTTCGGCGTCCGCGGGACCTTCCGCCTGATTGTGAGCCGCCATGTCGGTCGCCCCGCGCAGCTCCTTTTCGTCCGCGATCACCTTTTTGATCGAGGCGAGAATGTCTTCCATCGAGGGTTCGCGGCCAGGGGACTGCATGGATCGGAATATCGCCTATCGCCGCGGGGAAGTCACCCCTGCCAGGGGTTTGACGTCAAGGCGCGTGCGGAGCCGGCAGCGGCTGCAGCTCCGCCGGGGTCAGCGTCCGGGTCGAGACCGGCACATGCCGCGCGTCGCTCGACCAGTCGTTGATGCTTCCCGCCACCCGCCGGTAATTGCCCAGCGGGTCGTAGAGCGGACCGCCTTCGAGCCCGAGGTCGCGCGCTTCCGCCTGGCCCATCGCGTTGAGCAGCTGGAAACCGGCGACATAAGCGTTGCGCCGCGCGCTCACCAGCGACACCTGCGTGTTCAACAGCTCCTGCTCGGCATTGAGCACGTCGAGCACGGTGCGGGTCCCGACGGATCGCTCGGCACGCGCACCTTCCAGCGCAAGCTCGTTGGCGCGCACCGCGACCAGCGTTGATTCGATCGCATTGAGCGCGGCGCGGTAATTGGCGAAGGCGGAACGCGTGGTCGCGACCACCAACCGCTCGGTGCCGATCAACTGCTCGAGCAGCTGGCCTTCGAGCGCCTGCGCCTGGCGGATCCGGGCGGCCGGTGCGCCACCTTGGTAGAGCGGAATCCGCGCGTTCAGCCCGGCCGTCGTCTGAGTGCCGGTATCGGCAAGGTCGCGGCCGGTGAACGGGTCGGTACCGTTGCCTGCAAGGTTGTTCAGATAGGTGCCGCTGACCCCCGTGGAGACGGTCGGAAGCCGCCCCGCCCGAGCGACATTGACGTCGAAGCCGGAGGCTCGCGACTGGCGCTGCACGGCGATAATGTCCGGATTGTTTGCAAGCGCAATTCGAACCGCTTCGTCGGGACTGGTGGGCAGCGGCGGAAGCGGTGGCGGCGGGGCGAGCTCGCCTGGCCGGCGGCCGATCACCCGGCGATAATTCTCTTCGCTGGCGGAAAGCGTGCCGCGAGCGGTCGCAAGGTTCGACCGGCCGATCTCGAGCCGGGCTTCGGACTGGGCGACATCGGTTCGAGTGACGTCGCCGATCTCGAACCGGTCGCGGGTCGCCTCGAGGTTGGTCTGAAGCACCCGCACGTTATTCTCGTTGAGCTCGATGATCGCGCGGTCGCGGATGACATCCATGTACGCGGCGACCGCTTCGGTGAAGACGTCGCCTTCCACGGCCCGAAGCACGGCCCTCCCCGCCTCCACCCGGGTCTGGGCCGCGCGGATCGAGTTGCGGACGCTGCCGCCGTTGAACAAAGGATAGCTGACGTCGAGGCCGGCAGTGAGGTCGGGCCCCTTGCCGCCGACGTCGAGGATGCCGCTGCGGGCTAGGTCGCGGTTGAGGCCGGCGGTGGCGCTGACCTGCGGTCGCCCGGCGGCGCGAGCGATGGCGACGCTCGCGTCGGTCGCCCTTAGCGCCTGGCGCTGTGCAGCAAGGGTCGGATTGGTCCCGTAGGTCGCGACCAGCGCCTCGCGCAAGGTTTCGGCGGAGGCGGTTCCAGCGGCGAGCGCAACCAGCAGACTGCCGATCAAGAGCGGGCGACGGGTCACTCGGGCTCCCAGCTTAAAAAGTGAATCCACGCGGCCTGACGAAGCCCGGCAGCGCCGCCGCGCCATAGTCCGCGATCGAATGCAGGCCGAAGCCGCTGCCGGCCCGGCGGCCGAGCACCAGCCGAGCGACGCCCTGCTCGACCAGCGACGTGCCGAGGCGGCCTGCCGGCGTCAGCTGGGCAATGATTGCGTCGGGGATATATTCGATGGCGCCGTCGATCAGGATGAAATCGTAGGGCGCCGCTTTCTTCCAGCCCTGCTCGAGCGGACCTTCGACGACGGTGATGCCGTGCGCCCGCGCCTCAGACGCGAGCGCCGAGTCGCTTTCGAGACCGATGACGGTCGCGCCCAGGGCCGTAATGATGGTCGCGGAATAGCCGGTGCCGCAGCCGACGACCAGCGCCCGCTCGCCAGGGCCGGGCGCGATTTCCGTCAGCAGCAGGCCAAGCACCGTCGCGCCCGACATCAGCCGCCCGCCGCCGATCGGCACCGCACGGTCGCTGTACGCCAGCGGGCGCGCCTCGGCAGCGACGAACGTCTCGCGCGCAATCGTCCCCATCGCCTCGACCACCGCCGGGTTGTTAACGCCTTGCGGGCGCAACTGGCTGTCGATCATCGTTGCTCGGGACGCCGAATAATCGGGAACGGGCGAGTGAATGGTCATGAGTGTCATATGCCGCTAATACACTACGGATACAAGCTGCTCTTATCGGCAGCAGCCCCTTGCGCCAAGCAAGGGCCACCGCCGTTGGTCGAAATTGCACTCGCCGTTGCCCGTGGGCCATCCCCCTTGACCGCCGCTGCAAAGCCCCCGACATGCGTTTCCCGCGGCCCGATGGCGGAGTGGTTACGCAGAGGACTGCAAATCCTTGCACGCCGGTTCGATTCCGGCTCGGGCCTCCACCCACATTCCCCAGAGTTAAGTCTCTGTTTTGCCTTAGGGAAAACTGGCGCAGTTCCGCGGGAATTGAGCGCAGTATCCGTGCGCAGAGACTGGGCTCGGGTAGGCGCTGTCTCTAGATCCGATGCTCGAGTCTCTGCCGGCAAATTCCGCCGCACGGTTTGACCGTAGCTATACTCACCGAAGCCGCGCTTCGTCCGTTTTTGAACAGTAAGTGTCCGCCACCGGACAGTCGTGCCTGAGGGCTCCCCCACTTGGCTTCGATAGCTCCCTGCTGACTGCATCTTCATCGGCCGTAGTGCTGCAAGTGCCGTGCCAAGCTTTGATGTCCGCTTTCGACCCTTGGCCGACATTGGGCTGATGGCAGCTTTGCGCCACAAGCGGACATTCAGCTTTGAAAAGTCGATTACCTAAAGCGGACCCCGAAATTCGACCGCTTCGAGCTATGGACGTGTAGAAAGCTGCGTCCAAGCGAGGTCGTTGGCCGTCTCGCGGTCTCGGGTGTAGGCGACTGAGCGGCCGTTCATGCCTAGAGACAGCGCGCCGCCGTAATAATCATTAATGCGGCCCGCAAGCCGTATCGCACCTGATTTCATATCGAGGCGATGGACTAAAGCGGAGCCAGGAGTTTCCTCCACAAGGTAGAGGGCGTCCGGTGCCGGAAGCAGCGCGACGAGGCCGGCGGTGGAAGCGAGGCGGAATTGTCGTATACTGCCTCGGCCGGGCACAATCTGAAGAAGCATGTTTCCGCGCGCAGGGACAGCGAAAATCGAGCGGCCATCGGCAGCGACGGCGGCAAGGCGCAAGCCCGGCGCTGGAATTGGACGCCTCTTCCGCTCTGCCAAATTGAGCTCCTCCAGCCGCCAAATCCCGGTGTCAGCGGTCAGGAGGAACACAGCATGTCCGCCGCCCCCCCAGCCGATCGGGATGAGCCCCTCAGCGTTCCGAAGCAGGCGGACCGGGTCCGCACCCGAAGCCGGGGCTGTGTAGAGCGTCGAAGCCCCGTCCTTCTCCGCCACAAACGCCAGCCGGGCCCCGTCAGGGGACCATGAGATATTGCGGATCTCACTTGTCGAGAGGTTTGTGCGCCGCTGTGCCTCCCCACGCCACGATTGGATCCATATCTCAGGCGAGCCGGAACGCTCGGAGACGAAAGCCAGTCGGTTGCCGCCCGGTGCGTAGGCAGGTTCGTAATCGCGCGATGTTGAAAGGATCAGGGGTGCTGCCGTGTTTCGGACGAGATCTGCACTCCACACGTCGCTATCCTGCTCCACCTCCTCCACAGCAATTCGCCCGTCTCTCGAAATCGAAGGGTTGAAAACGTCGCCGCCTTCGACGGGATAGACCTCCGGAGATTTGCTCCCGTCCGCTTGAAGGCGCCACAGCCCGAAACGGCGACCGGACTTGGCCGAGAATACTAACGATTCCCCATCCGGCGCCCAATCCAGTCCCCTGAGCTGCTGCGCAGGCGCAGGCAGTATTTTCGCGGCGCTCCCCGGCTGGAGATCCACAACGGCGATTTGTTGGCGTTCAAGCTGGTCTCTGCGAAGGAAGGCGAGGCGCCTGCCGTCGGGGGAGAAGACCGGCTTTACGTCGCCAGCCGAACTGTCGCTGCGGGCAACGGGGCGAACTGCCTTCGAGACAACATCAATGAGGACGATCCCCGGGGTCTCGCCAGGTGCCGCATCGGAAAAAGCGAGCGTGCGGCCATCGGGGCTCCAGTCGAGACCGTAGGACCAAGACGGAAGATCAATGAATTTGACGAGCTGGCCGCCTTTCGAAGGGACGACGTAGATCGCTGCGGCATCGCCCTGCGCGCCCACGAAGGCAATACGATCTCCTGTGGGGGACCATACGGGGTGCCCCTTGCTGAGGGCGCTGCCCGTCAGGCGGAGCGGGCCTCCTCCTTCCAGATCCCGCACCAGCAAATCGTAGCCGCTGTCGCGGGATGCAAGATAGGCTATTCGCTTTCCGTCAAGCGAGATTGCGGGATCGATCTCCCGGCCTGGCTCGCTGGTGATCGGTACCAACGGGCCCAAAGCTAGCTGATGGACGGAAGGTTTGACCGCCAGGTAGAGGAATATTGCGGCGATACCCGCGAGAAGCAGGAGCAGCGGCCATGAAGGCACCCAGCGACCCCTTGGTTCCGGTCGGGAGGCAGGGGCGGCTTCTGCAAGAGCCGCGGTCACCGGGGCTATGAGGCAATAACCGCCCTTGTGAACAGTCTGGAGATAGCGGGGGGCTTTCGGGTCATCTCCCAATGCCCGGCGGAGTTGAGAAACGGCGCGTGAGAGCGCCTCTTCGTTCACGATGGTGTCTGGCCAAACCGCATCAAGCAGCTCTTGGCGCAGAAGCGGGCGGCCCGGCGCTGCTGCAAGCGTCGCGAGCAGGCGCATCACGAGCGGCTCCAGCTTAAGGATTTCGGAATTTCGGCGGATCCGATTCCACGCGGGCTGGGCGACCCACTCGCCAATCTGGAAGGGCGCAATGCAAGGCTCAATAGTGTCAGCCTGAAGTGGAGCGGGATCAGTCATCAGGAAAAAAAGAGCTTTTCATCATCGATCCGCAGGATTGGAGGTGGCAAAGCCTATTAGCCTTGGCGTCCACTGACCAGTCACAGAAATGGATGGATGCCCCATGTACCCGCTCACAACCCGAATTGCACAGCTCATGCCCGCACTCGTGCTAACGTCGGCTTGCGCTGCGCCTATGGTTGCGCGCACGCCGGCCGTTGCCACCTCGCAGGCTTGCAAAGCCACGGACGCCGAACTGCTCGCAGCGATCCGCTCGGTTCACGACAAACAGAAGAATGTCGGCGTCCAGGCAGCCATCCACCTGAACGGCCGCACCGTATTCTCAAAAGGCTATGGCCTAGCGGATCGGGACAGCAAAGTACCGGTCACGCGCGATACGGTCTTTCCTGTCGCCAGCATCACCAAGGCTTTTACAGGCGTCGCCACACTGAAGGCCCATGCAGCTGGAAACATCGATTTGGATAAACCCATCCAAGGCTATGTTCCCGAATTCCCAGTCAAGCCGGAACTCGCGGTCACACCCCGCCGGCTGGCCGCCCACCGTGCCGGAATTCGCCATTGGGGACCTGAGAGAGAAGCTCTCTTTTTGCGTCACTTCGAGCGGCTTAACCAGATATTGCCCTCGTTCAAGGACGACCCGCTGCGCGCTCAAGCCGGCGCGGAATATCAATATTCGAGCTACGGATACAACCTGCTTGGTCTGGCCGTGGAACGCGTAACGGGCGTGCCTTTCACGGACTATGTTTGGAGGCAGATCCTTCAGCCTCTAGGCCTATCACATACTCGTTTCGACGATGCCCGGAGACCCGCCGCAACGACGAAGCTCTACAGCTTCTACGACCTTAAGACTTACGCGGACCTACCGGAGGCGATACCCGTGCCGTTAATGGATTATTCGCACAATATGGCCGGTGGGAATATGAGCACTACGTCGGAGGACCTAGTGAAATTCGGGGCCGCTCTATTCCGGCCGGGCTTCCTTCCGCGCAGTCAGTACGACCTGCTCTTCTCGCAGCCCACTTTCGGCGGCGAGGCGTCGCCCATGACCTTCGGCTTCTTTACGCAGGAAGCCGGAGCCGAACGGCGCTTGAGCATCAGCGGCTCTAATCCCGGCTTCCAGGCTGGGTTGATGATTTACCCGGACCGGAGAGTGGCGGTCGCCGTGCTTTCGAACACGTGGGGCGTAGGCTCGAGGTCGGGAGACATGGTCAACGCACTCCCCAAGCAGCTGGCCGATCTATGCGCTCCCGTTGCACCGCCAGCCGCATCGGCGGGCTAAGGTCGAACCGTTAGAGCCGGAGGGAGCGGGTCGCAGGTCGGCATTTCATGGCCGTCTACGCAGAACCGGACTGACCGCTTCCGGCCATTAGGCGTCACTCGGGTTCAGCAACGCTGGAACGTCTGGGACTGGCCGTAAGCGGACCGGCAGCATTGAAGCGATGCCACCGAAAAAGCGGCCGTTCATTCAGCCAACGGCCCGATGGCTGCTTTCGACCCATTGCGGACATCAGGGCGAGAGGGCAAATGCCTAGATCAGTTCCCTGGGCATGACCGTATCATGTGGCAGCGCCTTAGCTGACCACGGACAGAAGCAAGTAACCAGCGGCAGGACTAACCGGTAGTGGGTCAGTTTGAAATCGCCGACCTTGACCCGGACTGCTTGTGAGCCGATCTTTAGCGGCATGAAACCAAATGTTCCTACGCGCGGCGGCGGGCCGCAGGGCTTATCCGAAGGTGCCAAGGTGATCTTGCGTCATTTCCGTGACACCGGTGCGGAACAGCTTGCATATGAGTACCCCGCGACAATCGCCGCATTGTTTTCCGATCCGCAGCAATGTGAGGATGCTCTAGAAGAGCTATATAGTGAGGGTTTAATCGAACTTGGGGCCGAACTGCCTCGCCACATCCCAGTGTCAAATCGCGTGCGGGCGGCGGCCATCACCCTTGAGGGTTTGCGGTTGATCGAGCGTGGCGATCTTGATCTCTAAGCACCCCAAGCGCCCGCGCGATCCGAACCAGTTGGCGAAGCTGATAGCCGATATTGCGACGGGTGAGGTGAACGAAGCCGACGAGACAACATTCGCTAAGCGAGCCAGCAAGGCAGGTAGCAAGGGCGGTCCAGCTCGTGCCGCAAGCCTCACGCCAGAACAGCGATCAGAAATCGCGCGTGCTGGAGCGTCGGCGCGTTGGAAAAAGAGCTAAGCCGCCTCTTCCCCCTCGTCGAAAAGCCCATTGGCAATTTTCATTTCTTCGACGTCATCTTCAAAATTCAGAATGATTTGAATCGGCTCTTCGACGGGATGCGCCTCATTGTAATGCTCGGCTTTCATCGCAAGGGCGTAGCAATCACTCTGGATTGAACGGCGCTCCTGCTGAATGCTCTTTTCCACATGGGTGCGCGGTGCGTCATCAATGTCTGCCCACACGAAAAGCGGAACGCCATTGTCCCCCTTCTGGCGGACTGGAATGTTGGCGCGATACTCCCGCCCGGCCTTATCGATCCGCTTTTCTTCACGGAGCGAGTCCGCCAAGTCTTTCGCCAAGCTGGCGCTCAAGTCGATAGGTCTTGGTGCCCATAGCTGATGGGACAACGCCCATGCGGCAACCTCCTTTAGATCGACGGGATCGGTAGAAACCTGATCCCGATAGCGTTTCCAGATGTCTCTGATCTGCTCTTTGTAATTTGCCATTTGCCTTCAATCCTCAATCCACGGGCACCAGATCGCCCCAGCCGTCCATCATCATCGCGCCCGCCAAGTAGTCGCGGACCTTGACCAAGTGCTTACGGAGAAAATCATACCTTCCCATCCGTCGTTGGAGCTGACCTACGACTAGGCCCGGGTGAACTTCATTCCGCTTGGCAAATGCCAGCACTTCCCGCTCGGCGAAGAACGGGCGTTTCCGAAGATAGAAAGAAGTCAGCTTATCGTCTGACACGCAGAAATCGGCGGCTTCAGTATCGGCAATCCGTTCTTCTTCGTTGACGGCCTTGGCGGGGTCAGCCTCCATGTCATAGTCAACGATGGCCGCATCTTTTCCGTGCCCATGCAGGACGTGAGCGCACTCATGTCGCAGGACAAACCAGAAATTGTCGATCCGATCGAAGCGGAGAGTCAAACCGATGACCGGCGAGGTTCCTTTGAGCCAGAGACAAACACCATCAATCTTGCTGCCAGGTAGAGCTTCAACGACAACAAAACGAACTCCAGCCTGATCCAGCAAACGTGGCACAAGGCGCACATTGGCAGGATCGTCGCGCAGCTTCGCAAATGCCTGTATCGCCTCTTCCAGCTTTGCCCGGTCATAGCGGGGCGTCATCATCTCCCCCGCAATCTGCCGAACGCGGTAAAGCCAAACCAGCTGTTCTCCGGTCAGAGAGCCTTCCGTAGTTTTCCGAGCAGCATGGCGCATTTGCGCGACGCTATCGAGGCTATTAACTCCAAAAAATCGGCAAAGCTCGCTATGGGCGTTGACGCCATCGGCGCTCTTGATCCAGCCGCGTTTTGCCATCGCACGAAGCGGATAGCTGGACTGTGCAAAAGCCCGCTCCCTAACGCCTGCATCCGGTTCCGGGGCATTTTGCAGGCTCCATTTTGCTTGAAGGTCGGCAAACTCTTCAGCTGGCCTGTCGAAGGCTGCCGCCAATAACTTGGCAGCCTCTGGAGTGATGGGACTTTTGGAATTTACGATCTGGTTGACGGTGCTGCCAGCAACACCCATCACATAAGCGAGCTCGGCCTGCGTCCATCCTCGATCCTGCATCATTGCTTTCACATGGTCTCCGGGTTTTTGCACTTCCATCTCTTTGATCGCCATAATCTGCCCCCCCTGCGCGGAGAGCATGCCACACCGCCGCGCCAAGGTAAATAGTGAAATTCAGGATCGGTGAAACTGACCTTTATGCTTGACTAGTGGTTGGAAAGGTCAGATAGAGAATGCATGAACAGGCTGACCATCGAAGAGCGCGCGCGCATCCTGCATCTCCTGTGTGAAGGCATGAGCATTCGGGCAATCACGCGACTGACAGGGACGAGCAAGAACACTGTTGCCAAGCTGCTGATAGACGCGGGCAAGGCGTGTGCCGCCTACCACGATGCCAACGTCCGCAACGTGAAGGCATCTCGCGTCCAAGTCGATGAAATATGGTCGTTCACCTATGCCAAGCAAAAGAACGTCCCGACCGCGAAAGACGCGCCGGAAGGCGCTGGCGACACTTGGACGTGGACTGCGCTCGACGCTGACACAAAACTGATCGTTTCCTATCTCGTTGGCGGTCGCGATGCTGAATACGCCATGTGGTTCATGGACGACTTGCGCAGCCGGCTCGCCAACCGCGTCCAACTGACCAGCGACGGGCATCGCGCATATCTGGAAGCCGTCGAGGGTGCGTTCGGCTCCGATGTGGATTTCGCGCAACTCGTCAAAATCTACGGCGCATCGGTTGGTTCGCCGGGCCGTTACAGCCCCGGCGAATGCATTGGCACGAAGAAATTTCGCGTTATGGGCAGTCCGGACGCGGGCCACGTTTCAACTAGCTACGTCGAGCGCCAGAACCTAACCATGCGGATGCACATGCGCCGTTTCACTCGGCTCACAAATGCGTTCTCGAAGAAGATCGAAAACCACGCTCACGCAGTCGCGCTTCACATGATGTATTACAACTTCGTCCGCATCCATCAGACGCTGCGCGTCACGCCAGCTATGGCCGCTGGCGTTAGCGATCGGCTTTGGGAGATTGGCGATATTGTTTCGCTGATTGAAAAGGCGGAAAGTCGCGTGCCTACGATGCGCGGGCCTTACAAGCGCCAAGCGAGTTAAGCCGGAAAAACACCTATTTGATTCATAACGATTTACCCCAGTCTTAGATTTGAAAGTCGCCAAAGTGACCGGGAATCGCCATGGTATGCGCGTTTTAGACGGATATCCACTTATCTAGAAACCGTTGCATTCCCATGTGCATTATGCACAAGGCCGAGTTGAAAACACGCGTTAGAGGTTAATCAACCTAATTTCGGCATGTTTTCCGGGCACCTGGTTAGTGCCCAAAGGAGCAAAGAATGTCCATTATCCGACTCAACGCCAACATTGCGTGGATGGCTGAGCGGGGAGCAGATTCCAATCACTGGATTGGAATTTGCGACGTGCTTGGCATTTCGACGGAGGCGGATTCGCTGGATGAGTTGCACGGCCTGATTCCGGAAGCCATCCACCTATTGATGGTGGATTTGGTTGAGGATGACGACCTCGACGAGTTTCTGCAGGATCGCGGTTGGACCGCATCCCAAGAAGAAACTGACGGTGACTTTGAAGTGAAGGTTCCGTGGTTCCTTGTGGCGGGCGGAACTGATGGTCAGTCGCGACACATTAATTAACGCGATTAGGTCTAAAGGCTTTCACTTTAAGCGCCAGACGGAGCGAATAGAGCTCTACAAGCAAAAGGGAACGACTAAGCGCGTCGAAGTCCGCAAACGCGACCTCTTCGAGCGTCGAAGCGCCGTTCACATTCTGAAGACCGCTGGTTTCACAGATGCCGAGGTTCGCGAGTTCCTTGGGGAGTGCGACCACACACGCCACTAACGGCACATTTTTCAAACTGACCCACTACCGAATAACCGAGTGACTTGACACAATGGCCCATTACAGAAGCGGACATTAGCGAGCTCGACGAAAGCGCCGCCCGACCTGGTTTAGCTTCAGCCGCACGAATGCAATCGCGCAGTCGGAGCACTCCCCCCGAAAGCGTTTCAGTAGAACGTGACGACTGTTGCATCTAAACCACAACGCCTTTCAATCGGCACCCCCTAGCAAGACGGTTCTTGCTCCCCCGGTTGTTTGCGACATTCTCGTCCCTTGTTCAGGTGCATCGCGCCGCTTTGACGGCATCGTGACGGCACCTTCCGAAAGGGGGCTCTCAATGTCAAAACTCGCATTCCGCAGCTTGATTCTTGCCACCATCTCACCGCTGGCGTTCGCGGCGCCGGCCTTTGCCCAGCAGAATCAGGATGCTGCCAGCGAGACCGCCCCCGATTCCGAGACCGCGGCTAACCAGCCGCCTGGAACCGATATCATCGTCACCGGCACGCGCAGGATCGACCGCACAGTCGCCGATTCCCCCGTCCCGGTCGACGTCATCTCGGCCGAAAGCCTCAGCCAGAGCGGGCATACCGAAATCAACCGCGCCCTCACGCAGGAAGTCCCGAGCTTCAACTTCCCGCAGCCGTCGATCACCGACGGCACCGATGTCATCCGGCCGGCGACCCTGCGCGGCCTCTCGCCCGACCAGACGCTGGTGCTGATCAACGGCAAGCGCCGGCACACCTCCGCGCTTCTCAACATCAACGGCTCGGTCGGGCGCGGTTCGTCCGCAGTCGACATCAACCTGATCCCGACCATCGCGCTGTCGCGGGTCGAGGTGCTGCGCGACGGCGCCGCGGCCCAATACGGGTCAGACGCCATCGCCGGAGTCATCAACTTCCAGCTCCGCAGCGCGAGCAGCGGCGGCCGGGCAAGCGCCACCTACGGCCAATATTTTACCCGCGTTGACGACATCCAGACCTATGACGCGGTGCAGGTCGGGCCCGGCAATGCGCCCGTCTTCTCGCCCGACGGCACGCTCGCGCTCGACTACACCGGGAGCGATCGGCGCCGTCGCGATGGCCAGACGCTGACCATTGCCGGCGTGATCGGGCTTCCGATCGCAGCCGCAGGGCACGTCAACATCGCCGCCGAATTCCAGGACCGGAACGACACCAACCGCACGGGTGCCGACCCGCGGCGCCAGTTCCCCCTCATCGGCACAGCGCTCGATCCGCGCGAACTGACCTTCGACCGCTTCAGCCACCGCTACGGCGACCCCGAAACTCGGGATACCAAGGTCTTCATCAACAGCGAGATGCCACTCGGCGACGCGGGCACCGAAGCTTATGCGTTCGCAAGCTATAACGACCGGCAGGGCGAAAGCGCCGGCTTCTACCGCAGGGCCCTTGATGCGCGGAACACGCCGGCCATCTATCCCGAAGGCTTCCTGCCGCTGATCACCACCGACACCGACGATTACGCCGGCACGCTTGGCGTTCGCGGCACCATGGCCGGATGGCGCTGGGATGCTTCCGCGCAGCACGGGCGCGACAAAGTCGACTTCCTCATCAAGAACACGCTCAACCGCTCGTTAGGGCCTGACTCGCCGACCGAGTTCGACTCCGGCGGGCTCAGGTACGGGCAAACCCTGTTCAACCTCGACGTCAGCCGCGATCTCGCCCTGGGCTTTGGCGAAAAGACGACATTGTCGCTGGGCGCCGAATATCGACGCGAAGCCTTCGACATCCGCCCGGGCGAACCCGGTAGCTATGCCAGCGGCACCTTCGGCGGCGCTCCCGGCGCGCAGGTCTTCCCGGGCTTCCAGCCGGTCATCGCCGGCCAGCGGGTCGATCGTGAGCACAACCGCAACAACAAGTCGCTCTATGCCGAAATCGACAGCGATATCAGCCGGAATTTCAGCGTCCAGGGTGCGCTTCGCTATGAGAATTATTCGGACTTCGGATCCGACCTCAACTGGAAACTGGCGTCGCGGTTCGAGCCGATCGACGGCTTCGCCCTGCGCGCGTCGGCCTCGACCGGTTTCCGCGCACCGTCGCTGCAGCAGCAATTCTACGCGGCGCAGGCGACCAACAACGTCGCCGGCGTGCTGCTCGACACGGTGACGTTGCCGGTCAACAACCCGGTCGCGCTCGCGCTCGGGTCGCGCCCGCTCGACGCCGAGCGATCGACGAGCTTTTCCGGCGGCGTGGTCGTTAGCGCGGTGCCGCGGCTCAACGTCACCCTCGACGTGTATCGGGTCGACATCGACGACCGCATCGTCGTGACGGAGAATCTCGGCGCGTTCGGCACTGCGGAGCAGAAGGCCGCCGTCCGCGAGATCCTGATCGCCGCGGGATTCCCCAGCGTCACCGCGGCGCGCTTCTTCATCAACGGGATCGACACCAGGACCCGCGGCCTCGACCTGGTCGCAACCTACCGCGTGCCGATGGACTCTCTCGGGCGGTTGAACTTGACCGGCGGGCTCAATCTCAACAAGACCAAGATTCGCAGGAACGCCGCGGTTCCCGGAGCGCTCGCGACGATCCCCGGCCTCGAACTGTTTAGCCGGCTCGAATCGCTGCGGCTGACGCGCGGCCAGCCGCGCAATAAGATCAACGTCTCGGCCGATTTCGAGCGCGCCTGGTTCGGCGCGACGCTGCGGGCGACCCGCTACGGCAAGGTGGTGGCGGCGGGGGCCGACGAGTTCACCGACGTCAACCTCAAGGCTAAGACCATCACCGACCTCGAATTCCGCTTCAAGCCGATGGGCGATCGCCTCACTTTGGCGCTCGGCGGCAACAACATCTTCGACGTCTATCCCACCAACACGCCGCGCGGCCAGGCGATCGATCCGGCGACCGGCTTGCCGCGCAATTACAGCGACACCAATTACGCGCTGCCGTTCACCGCATTCTCGCCGTTCGGCTTCAACGGACGCTATCTGTATGGCCGGGTGTCGGTGAACTTTTAGGACGGCCGGGCCGCCGCCGATCGACCGCCGCGACTG